>JAAYWB010000066.1 GCA_012516855.1 Candidatus Cloacimonadota bacterium | reverse complement strand
TCGGTTGAGTCATGATCTTCTCCTTGTCTTGTAGATTTTTTGTCAAAACCATCAAGACAAAGTGCGGGATCCGGCTCAACCTTTTTCTTCATAAGGGTGAATCCAATTTACACCAACCTTTGAGACATTTCCTCAATAGCAATGAATCAAACGCTACTGTATGTCATTTTTCTGATGCTGTGATGCTGAACCCACTCGGTTTGAAAGAGAGCCTTTTTTTCTGATTGAGTCCATGCCCACTTTATTTGATAAAGAGTTGTAAATGTTTGACCACAATGATTCCCTGCCTGTCTCACCCTGAACGCGCGCTTCCATCCATCTTCCACACCTCCCGTATAATACTCGCGACAAACGTGGCCATCATGAGGGAGGCGGGTATGGGGTTTAAAAAAGGGCCTTAAAGTCCAGACCACATGCTGGCGTCGAGCGAGGAACGAGCATCGACGGCAGCAACACTTCACTTCCTGTCGTCCATCACCGCAGATGCTCCTGTCGTCCATGCTCACTTCGTTCGCTGTACGCCAGGGTCAACAGGCAGGGGCATTCACTTCTTCTCCAGTTCCGATATCTTGTCCCGCAGTTCGGCGGCGCGTTCAAAATCGAGGTGGGAAGCGGCTCGCTTCATTTCTTTCCTGAGCAGTTCCAGCAGCTTGTCCCGGTTGTCGAGTTCCAGATACTGGTAAAAATCCTCTTTGTCGGGTTTTTCCTCTTTGGCTCCGTCTTTGTCGATGGAGGCATAGCCTTCGGCGATGGCGGTGGACTGCATTATCTGTTCGATCGTCTTGCTGATGCTTTGGGGCGTGATGCCGTGCTCCTGGTTGTAGCTGAGTTGTTTGGCCCGGCGGCGGTTGGTTTCGTCCAGCGTGGTTTGGATGGCGTCCGTTATCTCGTCGGCGTAGAGAACCACCTTGCCGTCAACGTTGCGAGCGGCACGTCCTGAGATTTGGATGAGGGAGCGGGCGGAACGCAGGAAGCCTGTTTTGTCGGCATCGAGAATGGCAACCAGCGAAACTTCCGGCAGGTCCAGGCCCTCGCGGAGGAGGTTCACGCCCACAATAACGTCGTATTCGCCGAGCCGGAGGGAGCGGATGATCTGGGCGCGTTCGATGGAATCGATGTCGCTGTGCAGGTATTTGGCCTTTATCCCGGCGTTTTGGAGGTAAACGCTGAGGTCTTCGCTCATGCGTTTGGTGAGGGTCATGACCAGCACCTTGTGGTTTTTGGCCAGGCGTTCGCGGATTTGGGCGATGAGGTCGTCAACCTGGTTGCGGATGGGTTTGATCTCAATTTCGGGGTCCAGTAGGCCGGTGGGGCGGATAACCTGCTCCACTATTTCGCCCTGGGTCAGTTCCAGTTCGTAATCCGCCGGGGTGGCGGAAACGAAAATGACGCTGCGCATATAGCTTTCAAATTCCTCGAAACGGAGGGGACGGTTGTCGAAGGCGGAGGGCAGCCGGAAGCCGTAATCGACCAGGTTTTTCTTGCGGGTGTAGTCGCCGCCGAACATTCCGTGCACCTGGGGGATGGTGACATGGGATTCGTCGATGATGAAGAGGAAATCCTCGGGAAAGTAATCCAGAAGGCAGTTTGGCGGCTCGCCGGGTTTGGCGCCGGTGAGGTGGCGGGTGTAGTTTTCGATGCCGGAGCAGTAGCCAAGCTCGGCCAGCATCTCAAGGTCGAATTTGGTGCGGGATTGCAGCCGGTCTGCCTCGACATAGCGCTGGTTGGCCAGATACCAGGCCACGCGTTCGTTCATCTCATTCTCGATGGAGCTAAGGGCCTGGTTCAGCTTTTCCTGGCTCATGATGAAATGGATGGCGGGATAAACAGGATATTGGGTAACTTCGCCCAAACTCTGGTAGGATATGGGATGCAGCTTCTCCAGGCGGCATATTTCGTCGCCAAAGAATTCCACCCTGAGGCAATGCTCCAGATAGGCTGGATAAATATCCACAATGTCGCCCCGAACCCTGAAGGCGCCGCGCTCGAAGGCGATGTCGTTGCGGCTGTAGTGGGCCGCGACCAGTTTGGCGAGAAGTTCATCCCGGTCCATCTTCATTCCTGTTTCCAGACGGATGAGGGCCTCCCTGTATTCCTCAGGCACGCCGAGTCCGTAAATACATGAAACCGAGGCCACTATGATAACGTCGCGCCGCTCCATCAGGCTCATGGTGGCCCTGAGCCGCAGTTTCTCTATCTGGGCATTGATGTCGGCGTCTTTTTCGATGTAGATGTCCTTGCCGGGGATGTAGGCTTCGGGCTGGTAATAATCGTAATAACTGATGAAGTATTCCACAGCGTTGTCCGGAAAAAGCTGCTTCAGTTCGCCGTAGAGCTGCGCAGCGAGGGTTTTGTTGTGGGATAGCACCAGCACGGGCCGGTCAAGCCGGGAAATCACGTTCGCGATAGTGAAGGTCTTGCCGCTTCCGGTGACGCCCAGAAGCACCTGAAAGCTTTTTCCGGCGCGGATTCCGGCTTCGAGTTCGGCGATGGCTTCCGGCTGGTCTCCGCTGGGCTGGTAATCGGTCTGTAGTTTAAAGATTCCCATCTCTTGGGTCCTCATTTTGGCATGGCTTAAAATGGCTCAGTGCTTGGCGGATCAAGGCTTTGAGGCCTTCCCGCCGTTTTCCTGGCGTTTCCGGCAGTAGTTTTTGCTTGACTTTTAGCTTTTCCCCGAAAGCATGGACACCAGATTAGCAGGACCCCTGTTTTTGTCGAGTAAATTAACACTGGAGAGATAAAATGACCAATTACGATGATTTTCAGATCAACTACGAGAACCTGCTCAAGCTGGGTTACGCGGTTATGGACATCCGCTACAAGGAATACGACATCTGCAACGACAGCCAGAAGCTCGTGATCGCCAGGGTCGATACCGACCGGGACGAATTTTACCAGGATATGCTGAAACAATACACATCGGTGGAATTCAAGCCCGGCGAAATCTATGAGATCTGGACGGAAATCCTGATGCACAAAGTGAAAATGAGCAGAGTGCTCAACCGCGACATCTCCATCAAAGTGGCCGCCCTGGATTACATCGAGACAGTCTATCGCGCCAGATGAGCCGGCAAACCCTGCTGCTGATCAAGCCCAACGCCTTCAGGAACCGCCATGTTGGGCACATCATCTCCATCCTGGAGGAGGCGGGTTTCAACTTGCTGCGGATCAAGGATATCCAGTTCACGCCTGAATCCGCGGCTGTATTTTACGACATCCACAGGGGCAAGGAGTTCTTTGACCGCCTGGTGGAGTTCATGTGTTCCGCGCCCAGCGTGGCCCTGCTTTTGGAAAAGGAAAACGCGGTGGAGGAACTGCGTGAGCTTATCGGAGACGCGGACCCGGAGAAACGCAGGCCGGGAACAATCCGCGACCTCTATGCCGAAGGGGTGACTGAAAACGCTGTCCACGCCTCGGACAGCGAGGCCAGCGCGGAACGCGAAACAAGGCTGATTTTCGGCTGACCGCCTTTCTATAAAAGTCTGAAGGCTTCGCTGGCGAGCACCAGCTCTTTGATTTCGGCCGTGCTTTCTGCCCGGTTGATCTTCTGGCGCAATTCCGCGCTGCCCGCCAATCCTTTTGTGTAAAAGCAGAGTTGGGAACGCATTTCCTTATACACCACCCTTTCCGGTTTGTAGCGGAGGGCAAGGTCGATGTGGCTGAAAATGGTTTGCAAAAGGAGTTCGCGGGTTACAGGGCGGTAATCGCCGCCTTCCCAAAGCTGGCTGATCTGGGCGAAAATCCAGGGCCTGCCGAGGGCTCCGCGTCCGATCATCACGGAATCGCAATTTGTCACTGCCAGCATTTTGGCGGCGTCTTCGGGGCTGTGGATATCGCCATTGCCGATCAGGGGGACATTCAGTTTCCCCTTCAGTTCAGCGATGTGGCTCCAATCAGCCTGTCCGGAGAACATCTGGGACTGGGTGCGGGCATGGAGGCAAAGAAAATCCGCTCCGGCCTCTTCCAGCATCTGTCCGAATTCCAGGTAGTTGAGACTTCCGCTGTTCCAGCCGCTGCGGAATTTCACTCCCAGCAGGCATCTGCCTTTCAACACAGCGCTCACCTCTTTCACAATCGCTTCCGCCCTCGCGGGGTCACGCATCAGGGCAGAACCCGCTCCGCGTTTCACCACTTTTTTAACCGGGCAGCCCATATTGATATCCATGAAATCGGGCTGGTAGCTGAGGCAGAATTCCGCCGCCCGGGCCATCACCTCCGGTTCTGAGCCGAAGATTTGGATACCGAAAGGCCGCTCGGACTGTTCAAAGTGGATGAACTGAACCGTTTTCCTGGAATCGCGGATGAGTCCGTCGGTGCTAACCATCTCGCTCACGAGCACATCAGCGCCGTTTTGTTTGCAAAGCTGGCGGAAAGCGCTGTCTGTGTAGCCGGCCAGGGGGGCCAGCCAGAGTTTGCGCCGGGTGAGGTCGGCTAAGCTGACCATGAGGGGGATTTTCTCAAATGCGCTTGAACAGCATATAGAGGGGCTCAAAGCCCTGACGGCGCTGTTCTATCTCATACCAGGTGCTAACGTGGTCCTGGAGGCTGGGCGTTTTTTGGATGGGTTCGGATTGCAGAGACACAAATTCCGGCTGCCTGTCGAGCATTTCAGCTATCCAATGGGCGTATTCCTCATGGTCGGTGGCTATGTGCAGCTCGGCTTCCGGCTCCATCACCGTGGCCAGGGCGGCCAGGAAATCAGGCTGGAAGAGGCGGCGCTTGAAATGCCTGCGCTTGGGCCAGGGGTCCGGATGCTGGATGTAAACGCTCTGCACGGAAACAGGGGGCAGCAGTTCCGCGATGCAGGCATCCACTTTCAGCTTTAGCAGGCGAACGTTAGGATGCTTCTCCGGGGAAAGCTTTTTCAGGATGTTGCGGATGCGTTTTTCAGCCAGTTCAAAACCGAGGAAGTTCCAGTCCGGATGCAGCGGGGCGTATTGGGAGAGGAATTCCCCCTTGCCGGAACCTATCTCGATGTGAAGCGGGTGGCGGTTACCAAACGGCTCTTCCACGTCCAGGATGCCTTCCGGGGTTTCCAGAACGAAAAAATCCCGGTCTTCAAGCATCCTCATCCTCTTCCGAGGTTTGACTGGCCCGCAATTGGGCGATTTCAGCGCGCTGGACGAGCATATCGGCGAGGGACAGCCCGAAAGCGATGAACACGAAGAGGAGAATGCCGTTAACGAAGTAAGCGCTCCAGAAGCCACTTTCGAACTCAGTTCTGGTGAGCCAGAAGAGCCCGCGGAAATAGAGCGCGATGAGGCCAGCCCCAAGCATTGTAGTGATGATCATGCGCCAGCGGACCAGCGCCCTGAGGAAAAAGAGGTATTTCACCAGCAGGGTCAGCATCGCACCCAAGGCCAGGTTGATGAGGAAAAAGCCGGTGAGGGGGAGGCCTGTGGGTTTATGGAACAACAGCGCGAAAGCCAGCGCGAGCAGGATCACCGCTATCCACGCCAGAGGCCTGTTCAGATAATGATAGAGCAAGGCCACCGCTCCGCAGACCAGGGCCAGGTAGATCCCCAGTTCAAGGCTGCCCGGCGCCCTCGCTTCCCGCACCGGCAGCTGGTCCTCCGGTCCGTAAACGAGAACAGGGTCACCCGGCTTGCTGGCAGGCACTGAGCTAACGACAGGGGAACCCTTCTGGATACCGGGTCCGTAAAGCATATAGCCGAGACCCGCCCCCAAAAGCGGAAACAGCAGGGCAAGCAGCATCAAGGGCTTGAATTTTGCGTTGTTCATCTGGTCCTCACGTAGATTTTTATTGACTCTAAGCAAAGGAGCTATTTTATGGCAAGCGGCGCTGCTGTCAATCACAAATATGGCAGATGGCGCCTGAGCCGCTTTCGGAGCTTGCTTGCAGGCTGGAAAGGCCAGGTAAATTGAAAATGATTGGAGTAATAAAATGGGCCTCATCAGCAGTTTGAGGAAGAAACTCGCCCGCACCAAAAGCGGATTTCTGGGCAAGATAGCGGAAGCGGTCAGTTTGCGCGGCAAAGTGGATGAAGAGTTGATGGAGCAGATCGAGGAGATCCTGCTCAAATGCGACACCGGGGTGGAGATGACAGAACTGATCATGGACCGCCTCACCGAACGCGTCAGGATCGACCGCATCACGGAAGCTTCGGAGGTTCAGGCCGCCCTGCAGGAAATCATGGAAGGCATCCTCCTCAAGGATTACGCGGAGGCGGTGAGCCTCTTCGACGAGATAGACCGCAAGCCCTATATCATCGTGTTCGTGGGTGTGAACGGAGTGGGGAAGACCACCAGCATAGGCAAGGTTGCCGATGCTTTGGTGAAAGCCGGGGAAAAAGTGATGGTGATCGCAGGAGACACTTTCCGCGCCGCTGCCATTGAACAACTGGCCATCTGGACCGAGCGGGCGGGAGCAACACTGATCCGCTCCAAACAGGATGCCGACCCGGCCTCAGTTATCTACGACGGCATCTCCTCCGCCCTCGCCAGGTCTTTCGATGTAGTGCTGATCGACACGGCGGGACGCCAGCACACGCGGGAAAACCTGATGAAGGAACTCACCAAGATTGACCGCACCATCAAGAAACTCATTCCCGAAGCGCCACACCAGGCCCTGCTTGTGGTGGACGCGACCACCGGCCAGAACGCGATTTCGCAGGCGAAGAACTTTCACCAGGCGATGGCGCTCACCGGGCTGGTGCTCAGCAAATATGACGGCACCTCCAAAGGCGGAATCATCTTTAACCTGAAACACAATCTGGACCTTCCCGTGCGCTTTATCGGGGTGGGCGAGGGCATCGGCGACCTTGAGGTTTTCGACGTGAACGCCTTTGTCCAGGCCTTTTTCAGCAATACCGAAGACCCGGAAGAAAACGTCCCCGGTTTGGAATAATGAGCCTTGTGACCCCGGAGCAGGTTGGCCAGGCTTATGAACGCCTGCGTGAACTGATCGCGGACCCGGCGGAGTTGAAAAGCAAGCTGGTGCTGCTGCGCCAGCTTCTGGAAGGGCTCTATAAAAAGCTGAGCGCAGACAGCCAGATGAGCTTTAGCGGTCTGTTCGCCAGGATACAGTATGTGCATGAACGGCTGGAAGCTCCCCCTGAACT
Source organism: Candidatus Cloacimonadota bacterium (assembly GCA_012516855.1). Classification (NCBI taxonomy): domain Bacteria; kingdom Pseudomonadati; phylum Candidatus Cloacimonadota; species Candidatus Cloacimonadota bacterium. Next base: position 71,291 of record JAAYWB010000066.1, on the reverse strand, counting down.
TTCCGCCCAGATAAACCAGCTTCGCATCGCCTGCAACAAAGCAGCCCACGAAGAGGATTACCGCGTGAGCCAGAGCACCTGGCAAAGCGCTTTGCTCGCCATCCGCGACCTCTTGCTCTGGCTTGCCCCGGACCAGCGGAATGAAGGGACGGATTCCTGGCTGGAGCAGCACCATGCCGAACCCTTCCGCCTGGGGGACCATGCGCCCAAACGCAGCTTCCAGTGCGTGGCGCGGAGATGGGAGCTGATCCGCAAAGGGGACCGGGTGAGCGGGATCAAGATAATCGCCACCGACGATGACGGCATGGACTGCACCATCTTTCTGAATGACATGGGTGGCGATGGCCGGCAGTGGAGCGTGCTGAACAAGGCGCTCTGGCGCTTTTGCACCCTCAACTGCCTTAACCTTTCCCAAATCCACGGCCGCCCGGGCTGGTATCAGAGCAATCCCTCAACCATAATCGTGGTGGAGCCGGATTTCCTGATCGACGCCTCCTCTGTGGCGGAATGCTTCACCCAAAAAGGCTCACGCCCGGAATTCAGCATCCTGAACCGCATGGTCAAGGAAGCGGCCTCGGCCAAAATGGTGCTGGGGATAATGGTGAACAGCATTTTGGACGACCTCGTCTTCGAACCGAATGCGGATTATCAGAACCTCTTCCGCCTTGCCATGGCCCGCCAGCCAATCAGCCTGGTCTCCCTGGGCATTGACGAAGCGCAAGACATCTATAAGAACATCCGCGACAACCACTTTCCAGTGATTTCCAAATTCACCGGTTCGCTGCAAAAGGAATCCGTTCAGTTGGAACCCAGCTACGTCTGTCCAACCTACGGACTGCAAGGCAGGCTGGACATCCTGCACGAACGCGACGGGAAACGCCATATCGTGGAGTTGAAGAGCGGTTCGCCCCCGCGCAACAACGTCTGGCAGCAGCAGTTGATGCAGGTGGTGGCTTACAATCTGATCATCCGCGATTGCGGCGGTCCAATCCCCCAAGGCTACAGCAGCATCCTTTTTTCGGCAGCCAGGGAAAACCCCCTGCGTCATGTGGGAAGCTCTGTGCAGTTTGAGCAGGACCTCATCATGTGCCGCAACCGCATGGTGGGCATAATGCACAACCTTGCCCTTGACCCCAATTTCTTTTTCAAGTGGCTGCGCAAAAACCATTTCACGGCGGAGCCTGCCTTCCTTCAGGAGAAGATCGGCAACATCGTGAAGATGCTCAATTCCCTGCAGGAATACGAATACCAGTGGTTTCTGGAGCACCTGCGCCTGCTGATGCGCGAAATCTGGTATGAAAAAACCGGCGGGCTCGGCCCCAACAGCATCTATGGCTACAACGCGCTCTGGCAGGAAAGCCGAGAGGTGAAGCAGGAACGTTACCGGGTGCTGTGCAACCTCAAAATCGAGGAACTCAGCGTCAACCTCTTGCGCTTCAAGCTCTCCGGCGACGGCGCCATAACGGATTTCCGTGCCGGCGACATCATCGTGCTTTACAGGCAGGATTTGGCTGTGAACCGCCAGGAAATACTCCGCGGCAAGATCGTCAGAATCAGTGGGGACTGTCTGGAAGTATCCATCCGGGGCGGTTTGAGGCAGATCGATGCCCGCTATGCCGACCATCTCTGGTCCTTTGAACACGACATCCTGGAATCCTCGCTTTACAGCCCCCTCAGCTCGATCGTCACCTTCCTTTCGGCCGGCCCGGAAAAGCGTTCCCTCTTTCTGGGTCTCTCCCAGCCGCGGTATGACGACATTCCGGAGCTCGCTGACGAACCCCTGGATCAGGTGGTCCAGAGAATGTTCGCCGCCCGCGATTACCACATCGTGCAAGGCCCTCCAGGCACAGGCAAAACCTCCGGCCTTCTCACCCGCTACATCCGCAAGATCTACACCGAAACGGATAAAACCCTGCTTATCCTCAGCTTCACTAACCGGGCGGTGGATGAGATTTGCCAGAATCTCCGCAAACACGGTATCAGATTCATCCGCACCGGCCAGTCGGAAGAGGTGGAGGCAGAGCTGCTGGACAACCTCATCGAGGGCAGGAAATTCCATGAAATTGCCGAAGTGCTGAAATCCTGCCGCGTCTGGGTGGCCACCGTGCAAAGCTGCAACGCCTGGCTCAGCGACCTGCTGAAAGTGGTGAAGATCGACGAACTGGTGATCGACGAAGCCTCACAGATTATGGAAAACACCATCCTGGGCATCATCGCTAGGATCGGTAAAACCATCCTCATCGGCGACCAGAACCAGCTTCCTCCCATCACCCGGCAGTCCGATGAAGGCTTTTCCTTCAAGCACGAAAAGCTGGCCGGGCTATGTTACGATTCCTACGGCCAGTCGCTGATGGAGCGGCTGGATCGCGTTTGCAAGGAAAAAGGCTGGCTCGGGTCCACCACCATGCTGCATCAGCATTACCGCATGCACGACGAAATCGCGGACCTCATCCAGCCCTATTATGACGGCCGCCTGGTTTCCGCGCTGGCCAGGCAGAAAGAGCCTTTGCCGGCCACGGGCAACCCTTTGCTGGATTCCCGGCTGGTCTGGATTAACTTTCCCCCTTCCCGCTTTGCCTGGTATGATCCCCTGCAGGTGGATTGCGTTCTGAAGCTCACCCGGCTGCTTGCGGAAAACGGCCTGGCGCAGGACCCCACCTCGGATTTGGGCATCGTGGCGCCTTTTCGGGCCATGATCCACGCCCTGCGCAAGGAACTGCCGGATTCCCTGGCCAGCCTCACCATCGACACCGTGGAGCGCTTCCAGGGTTCCGAGCGCAAAAACATCATCATCACCCTGCCCCTGCACGGCGTCGAGGTGCTGCACAACGTTGAAGCCCTGTCCGCGGACGGCAGGGTGGACCGCAAAATGAACGTGGCGGTGAGCCGCGCCCAGGAACGCCTCTTTGTGCTGGGCTGTCCCGAAATCTGCGCCAGATCGCCCCACTACAAATTTTTGATGGACAGGATACGCGCTTCCGGCAGGGTGTTCCATTATACCGAAATTTAGTTAAGGAGAAACCATGAATAAACCACCTCAACAACAAGGCCAGATCAACATCAAGATAGACGAAAAGGTGGGCGAGGGCACCTACGCCAACTTCTTCGTTATCACCAATTCCCCTTCCGAGTTCATCATTGATTGCGGACGTATCCTGCCCGGCATTCCGGATGCCAGGATCTACACCCGCGTGGTCTGCACCCCCCAGCATTGCAAGCAGCTTCTCAACCTTCTGCAAAAGAATATCGAAGGCTACGAAAAGCAGTTCGGCGAGATCAAGGTGCAGGGGATGGCGGAAAACAAACCCGTGGGTTTCAAAACGGGGGACGAGCCTAAATAATCCCTCCCGGACCGGGCATTCGACCCGGGGGCTGTAAAAAAATCCTTGCCATTTCGGCGGCAGGAAAATATATTGTTTTTAGTAACAGACCTGAGATGAGGGATACGTTCCGGCATCAAGGGCGGACGAGTTGTCTCCCCCTGAAGCCGTCATAGTATCTTCATCCCTGTAAAAACTTACCCAGGAGAAATATATGGAGCTTCAGCGCCACATCGTCACCATCATTGTGGAGGATGTCGAAGCGGCATTCAATCCCGTTTCGGAACTCATCCACAAGTTTGGACCCCAAGTGCTTTTGCGGGTTGGCTATCCCATGCGCGACCGCAATGTCTCCGTCATCTTCCTGGTGATCGAGGCCGACCTCGACACCCTCGGCTCCTTTTCCGGCAAGCTTGGCCAGATCAGGTCCGTGCGCGTGAAAACCATGACTTTGAAGATATAAGATGGAGTATAAGATGAACATCAACACCGAAGGGGTGAAATCATTTATCCCCACAGCCAAAATCGAACAACTGATCGAAACCCGGAAAAACGCACCGGAATCCCGCGTCCGTGAGATAATAGCCAAATCCCTGGACAAGAACCGGCTGGAGCCTGAAGAGACGGCAGCCCTGCTCAGCGTCACCGATCCCGAACTCAAACAGCTTATCCTGGAAGGCGCCCACGAACTGAAGGAACGCATCTACGGCAACCGCATCGTGCTCTTCGCCCCGCTCTACGTGGGCAACGAATGCGTGAACGACTGCGTCTATTGCGGCTTCCGCATCTCGAACAAGGAATGCGTGCGCGCCACCCTCAGCCGCGAACAGTTGGTTAAGGAAACCCAGTCCCTGGTGGAAACCGGCCACAAACGCCTCATCATGGTTTACGGCGAGCATCCCATGTATTCGCCGGAATACATCGCCGAGACCGTGCAGACCGTTTATGACACCAAATACGCGAAAGGCGAGATTCGCCGGGTGAACATCAACGCCGCGCCTCTGGATGTTGAGGGCTTCCGCACCGTGAAATCCGTGGGCATCGGCACCTACCAGATATTTCAGGAAACCTACCATGAGGAAACCTACAGACACTTGCATCCGCGCGGACCCAAGAGCAATTTCCTCTGGCGCCTCGACGGCCTCGACCGCGCCATGAAAGCAGGTATCGACGACCTCGGCATCGGCGCCCTGATGGGCCTCTACGACTGGAAATTCGAGGTGTTGGGGCTGCTTTACCACACCATCCATCTGGAGGAAACCTTCGGCGTGGGGCCTCACACCATCTCCTTCCCGCGCATAGAGCCTGCCATCGGCACCGAATTTGCGGACCGCCCGCCCCATCGGGTTTCGGACGAGGATTTCAAGCATATGGTGGCCGTGATCCGGCTCAGCGTTCCCTACACCGGAATGATCCTCACGGCGCGCGAACCAATTGCCATCCGCAACGAGATTCTGCGCTACGGCGTTTCCCAGATAGACGCCGGTTCCAGCATAGGCGTGGGAGATTACTCCGCCCATGACGAGGAATCCAAAAAGAAAAGCCAGTTCGTGCTGGGCGACACCCGCAGCCTGGACGACGTTATCTATGAACTCGCCAAAGGCGGCTACATCCCGTCGTTCTGCACCAGTTGCTACCGCGCTGGGCGCACCGGGGAGCACTTCATGGAATTCGCCGTCCCCGGTTTCGTCAAGCGTTTCTGCACCCCCAACGCCCTGCTCACCTTCGCCGAATACCTCTACGATTTCTCTTCCGAACGCACCCTCAAGGCAGGTCTGGAACTGATAGCCGGTGAGACAGCCAGGATCGAGGACGAAAACATGCGCACCGCCGTTACCGCCAAGCTCGAGGAGATGAAGCAGGGGAAACGGGACCTCTATTTTTAGGAACGCCCTGCGAGGCTTGGGGGGGGAGCCTGGCGTCCAGCGAGCTTGCGAGCATGGACGGCAGGGATTGTTTTTACTGCTGTCGTCGATGCTCGTTCCTCGCTCTACGCCAGGCTAAACCAGCACCAGAACTTGATTCATCGGGAAGCGAATATTTATCTTGACACATTTTACAATGCCGCGTAAATGTGTTTTAGCTTAATTCAGCCTTATGGAGGTAAAAATGAAGTCGGTGAAAAGTTGGATAGTTTGTTTGGTGCTGCTCTGCGGAGCAGCGGTTTTAATGGCGCAGTCGCCCCAATGGGAGTGGGTTACCCGAGCGGGCTGGCATCTCACTGATCTAGGCCGTTCCATAGCCGCCGACGGCCAGGGCAACCAGTATGTGACGGGGAAGGTTACTACTATGATAAACCCTAACTCAAATATCATTGTCATAAAATCTAACCCAAATGGCAACAGAATCTGGAGTGTCAGTGCGGGAGGGACAGGCAATGATGAGGGATTTGGCATCGCAGTGGATGGAGCGGGCAATGTCTATGTGACCGGGTATTTTACCGGAACGGCCACTTTCGGCAGCCATACCCTTACAGCAATCGGAGACTCCGATATCTTTGTCGCCAAGCTGAACCCCTCCGGAACCTGGCTCTGGGCGGTCAAAGCGGGAGGGACGTACGGGGAAGTGGTAAATGACGTCGCGGTGGATGGAGCGGGCAACGCCTACGTGACCGGATATTATGATGGCACACCCTATTTCGGCAACCATACCCTGCCAACAGCCCAATTTGGCTCCGATATCTTTGTCGCCAAGCTGAACCCCTCCGGCACCTGGCTCTGGGCGGTCAAAGCGGGAGCGATGGACGTTGACTATGGATGTGGCATCGCCGTTGATGGAGCGGGCAACGCCTATGTGACCGGGTATTTTGCAGGCTCAGCCACTTTCGGCAGCCATTCCCTGATAGCACTTGGTCACGATATCTTTGTCGCCAAGCTGAACCCCTCCGGCACCTGGCTCTGGGCTGTCCAAACGGCTGGGTCATATAGCGTACACGGAAGTGACATCGCCATTGATGGAGCGGGTAACGCCTATGTGACCGGGAATTTTGCAGGCACAGCCTATTTCGGCAGCCATACCCTGGACGCAGGTGGGCTCAACTATGATATCTTCGTAGCCAAACTGGGTCCCTCCGGCACCTGGCTCTGGGCTGCCCAAGCGGGAGGGGGATCAGATGACTATGCATTTGGCATCGCAGTGGATGGAGCGGGTAACACTTGGGTGACAGGAGACTCAGCCACTATCGGCAGCCGTCCCCTGACGTCAAGCAGAGGGAGAGATATATTTGCCGCCAAGCTTAACCCCTCCGGCACCTGGCTCTGGGCAGGCAGAGCGGGAGGGACAGACTCAGACTCCGGATTTGGCATAGCCGTGGATGGAGCGGGCAACGCCTATGTGACCGGGCATTTTACCGGCACAGCCACTTTCGGCAGCCATACCCTGTCAGCAATGGGAGGCACTGATATCTTCACCGCCAAGTTGTCATACATTCCACCCAAAGCGCCGGTGAATGTGCAGATAACGATGAATGGGAACTCCGCCGTGATCACTTGGGACGCGGTGACTGAAGACATCCACAACCAGCCCTTCACACCGGATGGTTACCGCATTTACAAGTCAACGGACCCATTGGGAGGTTTCACGTACCAAGGCTCATCCAGCGGCACTACATACACACATTCCATGGTGGGCGCGACCGAGCCCAGGATGTTCTACCGTGTGACGGCGTATAAATACTAAGCCAAAGACGGTTTGACCCGGTGGAGCTTGGACTGGAATCCAGTCCTATTCCTGTTATGGATCCCGGATCAATGTCACCTCGCGAGCTCGGTGACGTCCGGGATGACGTGGCCTGTAGCCTGTCGTCCATGCTCACTATGTTCGCTGTACGCCAGGCTACATCAGCATGGACGCCAGGCAAAGAAAAACCCGCGCCCTCAGGGAACGCGGGTGGTAAAAGGTTTGTTGATTGGCTGTGGGGTCAGGAGGTTCCGAAAACCGGGTCAGGCTTCGGGTTCTTCCTCTTCCACGGCTTCCTCGCCTTCCTCTTCGGTTTTGGCGTAGATGTCGATGGTGATGGCGCATTTGCCCATTTCGGGGTAGAAATCGTCGATGTATTCACGCACTGTCGTTTCGATGTCCGCGTGCTTGTCCAGAATTTCCTGTTTGAAGCCGATCCTGATGTTCAGCATGTTCAGGGTCTGGTTGATGTTCATCGCGGGTTTTTCGCCGTAAACGTTGTTGAGGAATTCAGGCAGGGATTTGGACAGTTTGCCAAGTCCGCTGATGCGTTTGTAAGCTTTTAAGCCGAAGTGGGCGGCAAGGGCCACGCCACCGACAATCAAAGCCTTTTTAAAGATTTTCTTCATGGTCGTCTCTCCTAAGCTGCTTTATTTATAAATTGATTTGATCTTTCCCCAGCTCCGGTTCTGCACGGAAACGGGCTGCTGGACCTGCATGCCTCCGGCGGACACGGGATTGAGCTGGTATTCACCATAGCTGAAAGTGACCAGGCCGACTATCTGGGCGAATTGCGTGCCCACGGCCGGGGCGGAGGCCTTGTCGCCAAAGCTTTGCAGGGTTACGCCGCACTGGCCGCTGCCGTCGTTCACGGTGAAGCTTGCATTCCTGGATTTGACGCCGGTGACGGAGGCGTTCACCAGACGGACGTAAACCCCTTCATAGGCTTCGGCTTCCATGGCGTTGGCAAGCTGGCCTGTGCTGATCACGACGGGACTGGGAAGGGTGCGGTTCCTATCCAGCACCTTCAGGGAGCTGAGGTCGCGCAGGCAGGTCATGCCGTAGTTTTCAGCGACTTCACCGGTGAGGCGGACATAGCTTCCCACGGCCGGATGGTGGCGGCTGTCCAGAACATAGATGCCCCGCCAGGCGCCGCTGACCTTTTCAGAGAGAAAGAATCCCGCGCCGCGGTAGCCGGTGGCGGTGACGATCCCTTCCAGGGTAACCTGCTTGCCCAGCCAGGGTGAGGGATAGGAGCCGTCCACGCCCCGGGAGGCGGTGTACTGGACATCGTATATGGTGAGGGCCGCAGCCCCCAGGCAGAGGCTGAGTAACAGGCACGTCAGCCAGATAATTCTTTTCATTTTGACCTCTGTTCGCCAATTTGTATCCGCTTGATATATTGTCAAGTTAAATCAAGCTTATTCTCAAAGCCGGGCGCAGGTGAAAGCGCTATGGCTTGTTTTGTAGCAAATTACGTTCCGTTTTCCGCCGCATCTTTTGAGTCCATACATTTCATTTGACAAATCCCTGCCTCTGAAATTCACTGCTCGGACATGAGGAACGAAACTTGAAGACCAACATAGTGATAAAAGGCGCATCAGAGCACAATCTCAAGAACATCGACCTGGAATTTCCCCGCGACAGGCTGGTGGTGTTCACCGGAGTTTCCGGCTCCGGCAAATCCTCCCTGGCCTTTGACACGCTCTACGCTGAGGGTCAGCGCCGCTATGTGGAATCGCTTTCCGCCTACGCACGCCAGTTCCTGGGGCAGATGGAAAAACCCCGCGTGGACTACATCGAGGGGCTTTCCCCGGCCATCGCCATCGAACAGAAATCCGCCAGCAAAAACCCACGCTCAACGGTTGGAACCGTCACCGAAATATACGATTACCTGAGAGTCCTTTACGCGCGGGTGGGCAGGCAGCATTGCCATGTTTGCGGCGATCCGGTGGGTTCGCAGACCGTTGACCAGATGATTGAACACCTGACGCGGAAACCCTCCGGCACCAAGCTTCAGATACTGGCTCCGCTGGCCCAGGCAAGAAAAGGCGAACACAAGGAACAGCTTGAGGAACTGCGCCAGCAAGGTTTCGCGCGGGTGCTGATCAACGGCCAGACGCGCAGCCTTGACGAAGAGATAGCTCTGGACAAGAAAAGCAAGCACAACATCGACGTCGTGATCGACCGCGTGGTCATCAAACCGGGGGTCGAATCCCGTCTCGCCGATTCGCTGGAACTGGCTCTGAAGCTCACCGACGGCCTGGTGAAGATAGACTTTTTGGAGGAAAGCGAGGTCCAGTTGCTATCCTCCACCAATTCCTGCGCACGCTGCAACATCGGTTTCGAAGAGCTTTCGCCCCAGCATTTTTCCTTCAACAGCCCCATCGGCGCCTGCCCGGTTTGCAACGGCCTCGGCTACAAGCTGGAATTCGATCCGGACCTCGTTGTGCCGGACCCCGAACTTACCATCATGGAAGGCGCTGTGGCCCCCTGGGGCAGGCTGGAAGCCAAACAGGACAGCTGGACCATGAACATCGTGCGCAATCTGGCCAAAGCCTACGATTTTTCACTCACAACGCCCTGGTATAAACTGCCTGAGATAATTAAGCAGCTCATCCTTTACGGTTCCAAAGGCAAGAAGTTCAAGAACGCCTGGTCCAATGCACGCGGCTCCGGCAGCTTCATGATGCGCCACGAGGGCGTTATCCCGACTTTGGGGCGGCGCATGCACGAAACCAGCTCCGAAGAGATGCGGCGCCATTACATGCAATACATCAGCGACAAACCCTGCCCGGAATGCGGGGGCAAGAAGCTGAAACCCAGTTCCCTGGCCGTAAAGGTGGGGGGGATGAACATCGGCGAGGTGACGGCATTCAGCGTGCGCGAGGCCATAGACTTTTTCAACCGGCTCCGGCTGGAGGGCAACCAGCTTCTCATCGCGGAGGAAATCCTCAAGGAAATAAAAAACCGCCTGGGCTTCCTGGAAAGCGTGGGCCTGCACTACCTCAATCTGGACAGGCGTTCGCCAAGCCTCTCCGGCGGAGAAAGCCAGCGCATCCGCCTGGCAAGCCAGATCGGCAGCCAGCTTGTAGGGGTGATGTACATCCTGGACGAACCCAGCATCGGCCTGCATCAGCGGGACAACAACAAGCTCATCCAGATGCTTTTGCGACTGCGGGACCTGGGCAACACCGTGATCGTTGTGGAACACGATGAGGACACCATCCGCAGGGCCGACAGGGTGGTGGATTTCGGTCCCAGGGCCGGCATCCACGGCGGCGAGATAGTCGTTTCGGGAAGCGTGGAGGACGTGGTGAAGAACCCGCATTCCATCACCGGCGCCTACCTGAGCGGCAGGATGAGCATCCCCATCCCGGAAAAGCGTGTGAAAGCCGATTCCAGGATGATAGCCATCCGCGGGGCAAGCCATAATAACCTGAAAAACATAGATGTGGATATCCCTCTGGGGATGTTTGTCTGCGTGACCGGTGTTTCCGGCAGCGGCAAGAGCTCGCTCATCAACCAGACCCTATATCCCTTTCTGCAAAACCATTTCTACCGCAGCACCAACAAGGTGGGGAAAGTTTCTTCCATCAAGGGACTGGAGCACATCGACAAGGTTATCTGCATTGACCAGGACCCCATCGGCCGCACCCCGCGCTCCAATCCCAGCACCTACATCAAGCTTTTCGACCCCATCCGCCAGCTATACAGCAAGCTGCCGGGCTCCAAAGTCCGCGGCTACAACGCCGGGCGGTTTTCCTTCAACGTGCGCGGCGGACGCTGCGAAGCCTGCCAGGGCGCGGGAGTGAACCAGATAGAGATGCATTTCATGGCTGATATCTATGTTACCTGCGATGTCTGCAAAGGCAAACGCTACAATCAGGAAACGCTCTCCATCCGCTTCAAAGGGAAAAACATTGCCGAGGTGCTGGACATGGACGTGCAGGAGGCTTACGAGTTTTTCGAGAACGTGCCTTCCATCCAGCCTAAACTTGCCACCCTGATGGAGGTGGGGCTGGACTACATGAAACTCGGCCAGCCCTCCACCACCCTCTCCGGCGGCGAAGCGCAGCGCATCAAGCTGGCCCGCGAACTGAGCAAAGTGAGCACCGGCAGCACTCTTTACCTGCTGGACGAACCGACCACCGGCCTGCATTTCGACGATATCAACAGGCTGCTGAAAGTGCTCACCAAACTGGTGCGGATGGGCAATACGGTGGTGGTGATAGAGCACAACCTGGACGTGATCAAAACCGCCGACTGGATCATCGACCTGGGCCCCGAAGGCGGAGAGGAGGGCGGCTACATTGTGGCTACGGGAACCCCGGAAGAGGTGATGCAAAATCCGGAGTCCTTCACGGGACAGTATCTCAAAGCCCTCTGCCAGCGCCAAACCCAGCCTGAATCCAAGCCGAAACGTGCCCCGCGCAAAGCCAGCGGCATAAAAAGCATGGCCTGAAAACGGCGCGGAACTTTCCAGCATGCCCGAAATCAGATTTCAATACCAGGCTCCCACGGCGGGCAAGCATCTGGTCGGACTGGCCGGAGATTTCACCGGCTGGGCAATTCTCGACCTGATTGACCACGGCGGCATCTACGTCCTCAAATTGCCGGTGGGGCCGGGACGCCACCGATACAAACTGATAGTGGACGGAATCTGGATGCCGGACCCGGCCAATCCTTTGCGAGAGCCGGACCCCTTTGGAGGCGAGAATTCCCTGCTGGTAGTTGATCCTGAGGGGCCATCACGCCTTAGCTGGAACCAGTTGCGGGAGGACCTTTCCCTGCTGCACTCACGCCGGGACCGCTATCTGGAGCTAAACCGCATTTCGGAAGGGGATTTTGAGCTGCGCTTCATCTGGCATCCCGGGCTGGAAGCTGATATGACGGCAGTTATTGAGGGCGTGGAATACAAACTCCATCCCCTGGGTGTTAGCGGCAAAAATGCAGTCTGGCACTGCTTTTTCCAAACTTCCCTGCCCAGGGTGGGGATGCTGATCCGGGTTGAAACAGACGGGCTTTCCCTCGGCTACGGCGCGGAAGGATTTTCCTTCGATCCGGACAGCCTTTCACCCAGGCAGTTAGAGACTGCCAGCCTGCCGGTGTTCGCGGTTCCGGACTGGGTGCGCTCCGCCGTTATCTACCAGATCTTTCCCGACCGTTTTTGCAACGGCGATCCCGGCAACGATTCCGACTTCAGCGAAGATTACTACACGGATTGCCGGACCCCGCCACCGGAAGGCGAATTGCTGCCGCCGCAGCGCGAATACTTCCATCTGGTGCGGGACTGGGACAACATCAGCGGCCTGAAGCAAAGCCCCTGGCTTCCGGAAGGAAAGCCGGACTGGTGGTCTTTCTACGGCGGCGACCTCCGCGGAGTGAGGCAGAAATTGCCCTATCTGAAAGAACTGGGCATCAACGTTATCTATTTCAACCCGCTCTGGCAGGCCAGGTCTAACCACAAATACGATGCCGCCGATTTCAAGAGGGTCGATCCTCATTTCGGCACGGGCTCTGAGCTGCGGGACTTGGTGAAAGCCGCCCATGAAGAAGGAATCAGGGTGATTCTGGATGTTGCTTTCAATCACACCGGAGAGGATTTTTGGGCCTTTCGCGACTGCGTAGAAAAGGGCCTAGATTCAGACTACTGGAATTGGTATGACTGGCACAAATGGCCATTGCCGGAGCCGTTGCCGCCGGATTTCCAGCCCAAGGAGTATTACCAGAGCTGGTGGGGCATCAAGGACATGCCGGACCTCAATTTTGACCTCAGCCGCGGCCATCCTGCAGAGAACTATGTGAAAGACATCAACCAGGCCGTTCCCAATCAGCCGCTGGTGGAGCATCTGCTGGATTGCGCGCGTTGGTGGCTTCTGGAAATGGGGATGGACGGCTTCCGCCTGGATGTGCCGAATGAAGTTCCCTACTGGTTTTGGGAGCTTTTCCGCCGCCACGTGAAAGAGCTGAAGCCGGAGGCCTGGATCGTTGGCGAGATCTGGCAAAGCGCCCGGGGCTGGGTGAATCACCGCTATTTCGACTCCGTGATGAACTATGCCCATTTCAAGGACCCCGTCATTGAGTTTTTCATCCTGGGCATCACAGACCGCAAAAGCTTTTGTGACCGCGTCTCAGCGGGGCTGGCAGAATACCCTACCCAGGCCGCTGGCGCGATGATGAACCTGCTTGGCAGCCACGACACCGTGCGAATCCTTGAATTGGCCCGAGGCGACATTGAACGCCTGAAACGGGCTTTGCTTTTCCAGATGACCTTCGTGGGCGCTCCCCACATCTATTACGGTGACGAAATAGCCATGGCAGGAGGCCGGGATCCGGACAACCGCAGGCCGTTCAACTGGAACTGGGAGCGGAATAATAAGGCTGTTGAACTGCGGGGATTCTATCAGGAACTTATCCGCCTCCGCAAATCCTGCCAGCTTTTCACGGAGGGGGAATTCGCGTTTTTGGAAGTTCCTGACGGCATGCTGGCCTGGGAACGATATGATTCATCGGCAAGCGTAAAAGTGGTGCTGAACCTTTCTACCGTGACCCGGGAGTATCGCCCGGAGCATGGCGCGGAGCGAATTTTCAGCTTGGGCGGGCTGGGAGAGGAGGATTCGGTCTGGCATCTGAAGCCCGGAGCAGCCGTGGTCTGGCATCTGGAGCATTGAAGTGGGGCAGAGGCCGATGTTTTGGATTGACACAATGCGGAGAGGACAAAATTATGGCGTCAAACATCTAAAGAGCGGTTCATGGACAAAAACATACTACTTGGCGTGAGCGGCGGCATCGCCGCTTACAAAGCTATCGACCTGGCTAGCAAGCTGAGCAAGGCGGGTTACAGCGTGAAGACCATCCTGACTGAAAATGCCTCGCGCTTTGTGGCGGGGATCAACTTCGCCGCCATCACCCACGGCAGCGTGCACAGCCAGCTTTTCGAGGACGCCGATCCCATTCCGCATATCACTTTGGCGGACTGGGCGGACCTGATCGTGGTGGCTCCCGCCACAGCCAACATCCTTGCCAAAGCGGCCCAGGGCTTTGCCGACGATCTGCTTTCCACCACTCTGCTGGCTCATGCCGAGCCTGTTCTTTACGTTCCGGCGATGAATGTGAACATGTATCAGAGTCAGGCCACACAGGCCAACCTTAACATCCTGCGAGTGCGGGGAAACCATGTTCTGGAGCCGAATACAGGGCTGCTCGCCTGCGGATATGAGGGCAAGGGAAAGTATCCTCCCAACGCGGAGGTCGCAAATGCCATCCGCTGCTATTTGGAATATCCTGAAGACCTTGACGGGATCAGCGTTCTGGTCACCGCAGGCGCCACAGCAGAGCCGATAGATCCCATGCGCCTGATCACCAACAAATCCAGCGGCAGGATGGGCCTGGCTATCGCCAGGGCTTTCGCCCTCAGGGGCGCCAAGGTCACTCTGGTCCACGGTTTGATGGAAGAAACCCCTCCCTACTATCTGCATCAGGCCATCTTCGCACCCACGGTGCAACTGATGTATGACGCCGTTATCAAGGCTGCCAAAGGCTGCCGAATTATCGTGAAATGTGCCGCCGTATCTGATTTCAAGCCGCTCAAAGCATCTTCCCACAAGATCAAGAAAGGCGGCAGCCTCAACCTGGAACTGGCGCCCACGCCGGATATCCTTGCCCAACTCGGAAAACAGAAAACCAAGAAACAGAAGCTGGTGGGCTTTGCCGCGGAGACCGACAATCTGATCGCCAACGCCAGGGAAAAGCTTCAGAAAAAGAACCTGGACCTCATCTGCGTGAATCATCTGGACACCGCGGGGGCTGACCAGACCACGCTTTCTGTCATCAGTGCCGGTGACAACAAAAACAAAAAAACCCTGCAACTGAGCGGCGACAAGTTTGAAGTCGCACTACGTCTTGTGGAGCGGATCGTAAAGCCATGAAGCAGTTGCTGATCATCACCGGCGCCAACGGCCAGGTGGGGTCTTACCTCGCCCAGGCCTGGGCGGAAACGCGTTTGCCGATGCTCTTGTTGATACATTCCGATGGCCGGCGTTTGGAAAAGCTGAGTTCCCGGCCGGAGATAATGATCAAAGCCTGCGACTTGCGCGACCTTGCCTCTTTCAAAGCCGCCCTGGATGAAGCTTGCCGGGCCTTGGACGCCGTTCCGGCCAGGCTTGTGCACACAGCCGCGATACGCAGCTACGACGCCAGAACTCTGGCTAAGGGCGAGCCCCTTATTTGGAGTGAAATATTTAACGCCAACGTGAGCATGGCCTATAATGTCCTCAAGGCTTGTCTGCCGGGTATGTTGAGTGGTAGATTTGGCCGGATCGTGATGTTCGCTTCGAACGTGGTCCAAACCGGCCTGCACAGCGGTTCTGCCTACGCGGCAGCGAAAGCCGCGATCGTGAATCTGGTCCGCAGCGTGGCTTTGGAGGCTGCCCCGGACAACGTTTTGATCAACTCCATTTCTCCGGCCCCGGTGGAAACTGACCTTGAAAGCGACTACGAGGGTGAATACCTGGCTTTCCGCCAACGCTATTTCGCTGCGTACCGGGCGGCCAGCCCCACCGGAAAACTCGTCTCCATGCAGGAACTGAAGCGCGTGGCGGAACTGCTGTTGAGTGAAGAACTGGCCAACCTCACCGGCCAGAACCTGGTGATCGACGGAGGCGCCTCAGCGCCCCTGCCCGCTTCGCCCGAAACCGGCAATTGAAGCCAAATCCAATCTCCCACCAGGACTTTCAGGCCGTGCCGGACCTTCTTGACGTCGAAAGCTACAACTATGAATTGCCGCCGGAGCTTATTGCCCAGCATCCCCTTGCGCGGCGGGAAAGTTCCCGCCTGATGTGTGTGGAAATGTCCACGGGAAACATTGTCCACCGCAGGTTTTCGGATGTTTTGGGTCTCCTCGCTCCCGGTGAGGTGCTGGTTTTGAATTCCAGCAAGGTGATTCCCGCCCGCCTCTTCGGGGAAAAATCCACCGGCACCAGGATAGAGGTGCTGCTTTTGCACAAGCTGGATGAAGCGCGCTGGAAATGCATGGTCCATCCCGGCAAAAGGCTCAAAACCGAGCAGTGGCTGCGATTCTCACCAACCTTGAAAGGCTGGCTGTCTCTGGCTGACGAAGACGGATTGCGGGAAATCGAATTCGGGGAGCCGGATACTTACTGGCAAGAAATAGAAAGGATTGGACACGTTCCCCTGCCGCCTTACATCAAGCGTCCGGACAATTCATCCGACCGCGGCGACTATCAAACCGTTTATGCGAAATCACCTGGCTCCGTGGCTGCTCCCACCGCCGGACTTCACTTCAGCTCTGAATTGCTGGAAGCGCTGAAGCAAAAAGGGGTGCTGGTGGTGGAGGTGATCCTCCATGTGGGGATGGGAACCTTTTTGCCGGTGAAAAGCCAGCGCGTTGACGCCCACAAGATGCACAGCGAGTTTTGCACCATGCCGGAGGAAACGGCCGCGGAAATCAACTCCGCCAAAGCTGAAGGGCGGCGCGTTATCGCCGTGGGCAGCACTTCCGTGCGCACCCTGGAAAGTTTCTGGAATGGCAAAAGCCTCAAAAGCGGCTCGCTTTGGACTGACATTTTCATCTATCCCGGCCGTGAGATCAAGGTCGCCGATGCCCTCATCACGAATTTCCATCTGCCCAAATCGACCCTGCTGATGATGGTTTCCGCCTTTGCGGGCCATGAACTGGTGCGCCGGGCATATCAGCTCGCGGTTGACGAAAAATACCGCTTCTTCAGCTACGGCGACGCGATGTATATCTCATGATCACAAGGCTTTTATACGATACTTTGGACAACAGCATTCTGGAATATGACAGGCTGGCCTCCATCGGTTCAGCCTCCGACCGCTGGATTGTCCGCGCCAAACGCCAAACCGCCGGGGTCGGGCGCAACGAAAACACCTGGCATTCTCCCCGGGGCGGCCTCTGGCTCAGTTTTGATTTCCATTATCCCCGGGCTGTGCCTTCTTTTCCTCTCTATGTGGGTTATTGTCTTCACAACGTGCTTTCCCGGTCATTCGGGCTTGATAAGCTCAGCGTGAAGTGGCCCAATGACCTCTATCTGGAGGATAAAAAACTGGCCGGGATCCTCTGCCAGCATCGGCAAAATCCCTCCCGTTACCTGGTCAGCCTGGGCTTGAACAGCAACTGCGAAATGGATGATGTATTACTTGAACTGAATGCGGCCAATCTATCCTCCTACATGAAGATGCCTGTATCCAACAACTGTCTTGCCAGCTTGGTGGTTCAAAGTATTCGCAACCATTCCGCCATGCTTGCCACGCCGGAGGTGTATCTTGACTATTGCGGCAAACACCTGTATGGCTTGGGGCGGGAGGCGGAGCTTGAATCCGGCGGCTCAATGCTGAGGGGGAGGATATCTGGGCTTTCAGACGAAGGTTTCCTGCTTTTGAGAGACAATGAAGGCAGGATTGAAACGATCACCCACGGCAGTTTGAGAACAATCTGACGGCTTATCCGGCAGCTTTTTCTTGACAGATAAGGCCGTTGGAAATGCTTTGCGACAATAGAAGAGAAATATAATTTCCGGGAGGAATTAATGAACAAATGGATAGTAATCGTCCTCGCCGTTATGCTTGGCCTCTATGCCTGTGCCGGCACCAAAACCGTCACCGAGGCCGTGCCCAAGGCTGAAATCACCACCAAAGTGGCGATCCTGCCCTTGAAGGCGCTGGACAGTTCCAGCCGTTATATCACCAAGATCCTCACTGTGAGAGATCTTGACCTCACTTTCGACAAATATGCCAATTACGTTCTTCTGGACATGGACGAAACGGCAGCGCACTTCCGCGAATCCGGATACAGGGACGTGGAAGACCTCGAGAAGGAAGAGTTGGTGGAAATATCCAAAACCCTCGCTTCCGATGTGATCCTGATAGGCAATGTGAGCGAAAGCCGCGGCCTTTATAACATCACAATGCGTATGTACAGCACCCTTTCCGGAGAACTCAAACAGATCAGCTTCAACGTTGGCAAGGAAAAAACCTCCCGCTGGCAGGCTTTGGACAACGGCATGATGAAAGAACTTGACGGGTTCATCTCCGGCGAGATGGACAAGATCTTCAACATCGCCACCAGCTATTACAACAACGGCAACTACGTGGAGGCCGAAAAATCGCTCAAGCAGGTCGTGGCGCTGAAGCCGGACAAGGTGGAAGCCTATATCATCCTTGGTAACACCTACCTTAAAACCGACCGTATCGATCTGGCCGAAGCCACCTTCGTGAAAGGCGACGAAATCGATCCTAAGAACATCACCATCATGCGCGCGCTGAATGACATCTATGAAAAAACCAATCAGACCGCCAAGCGCATCGCCCTGTTGGAAGGTTACGCAGAAGCCTCCAAAGATGCCGAAACCTGGCTGGCCGTGGGCAACCTGTATGTCCAGCAGGGCAATTCCGCCAAGGCCAAAGCCTCATTCCAGAAAGCCCTTGCCATCGATCCGGAATATTCGGCGGCCAACGTTCGCCTGGCTTTCATGCTTTACGATGAGGGTAGCTATGCCGAATCGATTCCCCTCCTCGAAGAAGCCTTTGAACTGGCCCCGGACAACGATCTCGTCAGCAGCCGCCTGGCAACTGCCTATCAGAAGAGCGGACGCATCCAGGACGCCATCGCCAAATACGAAGGCCTGATCAAAAACGATCCCAACAACGTGAACGCCTATCTGAACCTGGTGAACCTCTACCGCACGGACAACAAGGATTCCAAGGCGATCGAAACCGTCAATGCCCTCAAGAAGGTTGACCCCAACAATCCTTACGTTTACCTGAACCTGGCCGCCATCTACCTCTCCCAGAATAAATACAACGACGCGGAAACCAACGCTAACCTCACCCTTTCCAAAGACTCCAGCCTGTATCAGCCTTACGTGATCCTGGCTTCGGTCTTCCAGTCTCGCGGCACCGACGCCTACAACACCTATCTGGATTTGGACCGCCAGGCCTCAGCCGCGGTCGGCAAAAAAGCCACCGACCTCAGAAAGAAGCGCGACGCGGCCAAAGGCAACGCCCAATCGTTGCTTGGCAAATCAAGGGATCACCTGAACAGCGCCAGAAACAGAGCCAGCGAATCGTCCGCTATAAACGACATCAACAACCGGCTCGGCCGGGTTAACGAACTCATCGGCAAGTTGCAATAAATATAATAGTTATGATTGTAAAGACGCCCGGGTTTTCCGGGCGTTCTTTTTTTATGGACGGGTAAAGTCCCTATTTCGATGCTGGCCTTGGCGTACAGCGAACGCAGTCGGCATGGATGAAAGGAAGTATCAAAAGGTTCATTCATTGCTGCCGTCGAAGCTCATC
Organism: Candidatus Cloacimonadota bacterium; assembly: GCA_012516855.1. Classification (NCBI taxonomy): domain Bacteria; kingdom Pseudomonadati; phylum Candidatus Cloacimonadota; species Candidatus Cloacimonadota bacterium. The sequence goes on along the minus strand of JAAYWB010000066.1, from coordinate 51,951 downwards.
CTTCGCTCGACGACAGCCCGTGGTCGGGAGAATCGATATCCTCAGGCCGTTAAGGCCCTTTATCTGGATACAGAAGGGCCTCCCGCCCGATATCCGCATCCGATGCGAGGATTTACCGGGAGGCGGGGGAGAGGGATGGAATCAAGCGCTAAGGGTCTGACCGTCAGGATATCGTGATGGGTAAACATTATATTTGCAAGGGGGCGGAAAAAAGAACTGGACAAATCGCCTGCATCCAAAAAGCTGACACAAAATTCCATAGGAGAATGAAATGGCACTTAAACCTGAGGCCAAAACGGCTATCATGGCAGAGTTTAAACTCCATGAATCAGACACCGGCTCGCCTGAAGTTCAGGTTGCTCTTCTCACCCGGCGGATCAATGACATAACGACCCACCTGAAAGAGCATTCCAAAGACTTCAGCACCAGACGCGGGCTGTTGAAACTGATCGGGCAGAGAAGGCGCTTGCTTGACTACCTCATGCGGAAAGACATCAACCGCTACCGCGAGCTGATCAAAGCGCTTAAAATCCGCAGATAAATTCCGCCAAAATAGGACGAGGTGGATTCTCACTAAATTGTTTTGGCGGGATCCACCTTTCTCTTATCTAAACGTCCGGAACGGTTCCGGACACGAGACTTCAACCTCCAGGGGAGTACGAGCAATAAGCTGAAAGCCACTCCGGGAATTCAGCCTATTGCTTCTTCTCCCTCGGAACAACCAGGAGAAATATATGCATAACTTCAACATTGTCAAACGCGAACTCGATTTCTGCGGACGTCCGCTCTACGTGGAAACCGGCAGAATGGCCAAACAAGCCAACGGAAGCGTTTTCATCCGTTACGGGGGCACCGCTGTCCTCGTTACCGCCACCATGAGCAAAGAGCCTGCTGAAAACCAGGATTTCTTCCCGCTCACGGTTGATTACATCGAAAAAATGTACGCCAGCGGCAAGATCCCCGGCGGCTTTTTCAAACGCGAAGCCCGTCCCACAACCGACGCAACCCTTTCTGCCAGGGTCATTGACCGCAGCATCAGGCCGTTGTTTCCTGAGGGATTCCGCAACCAGGTGCACGTTGTTCTGAACGTCCTCGCTTACGACGGGGAGAACGACGCCTCTGTCCTTGGCGTTTTCGGCGCTTCTTTGGCCCTCACCCTTTCCGACATTCCTTTCCACGGCCCCATCGCGGGCGTGAAAGTCGGCCACATCGACGGGCAGATTGTTGTTAACCCCTACAAGAGCCAGATGGACGAAAATTCCAGGCTGGACCTGGACGTGGCCGCTTCAGCCACCTCGGTGGTGATGGTGGAATCCTCGGCTCTGGAACTGAGTGAAGAGACCATCCTGGATGCAGTTTACACCGGGCACGAAGAGATTAAAAAGCTCTGCGCCCTGCAACTGGATATGGCCGCCGAAATCGGCAAAGAAAAAGTGGAAGTGACTTTGCTGGAGATACCGGCCGAGATTATGGACAAAGTGGAAGCCGGCTACGGAAGCCGCATCGCCGAAGCCGCCGTCATCTTTGGCAAACAGGAACGCCAGGACGCCTTCGACGCCGCAGAAGCGGAGTTGCTCGAAAAGGCTCTGGAAGAGGACCCCGAAGGCTTCGAAGAGAATGAAAAATGGTACAAAGCTGCCTTTGAAGAGCTGATCCGCCGCTACGTGCGTGAATCCATTCTGGAAAAACACCACCGCGTTGATGGACGCAGCCTGGATGACATCCGCGACATCACCTGCGAAATCGACGTTCTGCCTATCGTGCATGGCTCCGCGCTGTTCACCAGGGGCGAAACCCAGTCCCTGGGCACCGTCACCCTCGGCGGCGGCAGCGACGAACAGGTTATCGATGGCCTCGAGGTCGAGTATAAGAAACACTTTTACCTGCATTACAACTTCCCGCCCTTCAGCGTGGGCGAAGCTGGCAGAATGGGTCCCGTTGGACGCCGCGAACTGGGGCACGGAAACCTGGCTGAACGCGCCCTGAAAGCCGTTTTGCCGGACCGCGAGACTTTTCCATACACGATACGGATCGTGGCTGACACCCTGGAATCAAACGGTTCCTCGTCCCAGGCTTCAATATGCAGCGGCTGCCTGGCAATGATGGCCGCGGGCGTTCCCATCAAGGCACCGGTGGCGGGAATTGCCAACGGTCTGATCATGGATGGCGACAAATACGTGATCCTCACCGACATCATGGGCCTGGAAGACCATCTGGGCGACATGGACTTCAAGTGCGCCGGCACCCGCAAAGGCATCACCGCCATGCAAATGGACATCAAAGTGGAAGGCATCACCCGAGACATCATGCGCATCGCTTTGGAAAAAGCGCATACAGCGCGTTTCCGCATTCTGGACATCATGGGCGAATGCATACCCGAGCCCAGAGAAGACCTTGCCCCGACAGCTCCACGCATTGAAGCTTTCAAGGTCCCCGTGGACAAGATTGGCGAAATCATCGGGCCGAGCGGAAAGATGATCAAATCGATCATCGAAGCTTGCCAGGCGGAGATCGACATCAACGACGACGGCACCGTGCGTATCCTTTCCCCGAACAAGGATTCGATCATGAAAGCCAAGGAGATCATCAAAGGCATCGCCATCGATCCAGAAGTTGGAGAAGAATTTGAAGGTCCCGTCACCCGGATCGAGCCTTACGGCGTGTTTGTGAAGATACTTGGCGGCGCCAAAGAAGGCATGGTCCACGTTTCCCAGATGCACCACACACGTATCGGGCATCCGGAAGACATGGTCAAATTGGGAGATATCGTCCATGTGAAGAGCCTGGGAATGGACAAAGGCAAGCTGGCGCTCACCATGAAAGGCGTTGAAGGCAATCCCGAGCCCGATCCCAACGCTCCCAAGCATGAACGTCCCCCAAGGCGTGATGACAGGGGCGGCAACCGCCGCAATTCCGGACGCGGCGGCGGGTCCCACAGAAGATAACTGATTAAACCGTGCCGGAGCCATAGTCATTGGGTCCGGCACTTAACTTTTTCACAGGATGGAAAACATGGAATATTCAGTGGCCGATATCACTTTGGCCGATTTTGGCCGCAAAGAGATCAAGCTGGCTGAGATCGAAATGCCCGGATTGATGGCTCTGCGCCGGAAGTTCAATGGAAAGAAGCCGCTCCAGGGCGCCAGGATCACCGGCAGCCTGCACATGACCGTGCAGACAGCGGTTCTCATAGAGACCCTTGTGGAACTCGGTGCGAAAGTCCGCTGGGCCAGCTGCAATATCTTTTCCACCCAAGACCACGCGGCGGCGGCCATTGCTGCCGGCGGAGTGCCCGTTTTCGCCTGGAAGGGAGAAACTCTTCAGGAATACTGGCAATGCACCCTGAAAGCGCTGTCCTGGCCGGATGGCGGGCCTGACCTCATTGTGGACGATGGGGGAGACGCGACCCTGATGGTGCATGAAGGATACAAACTTGAACAAGAATTCGCGGCTTCCGGTGTTCTGCCCAAGGCAAACGCTGAAACCGCCGAATTCAGGATCGTGCAGGAACTTCTCATCTCTGGCCTTGAGGACGATCCCCAGAAATGGCACAGGGTGTCTGAGAACCTGAAAGGCGTAAGCGAAGAGACCACCACCGGCGTTAATCGGCTTTACCAGAAGCTGGCTGCCGGCGAATTGCTCTTTCCGGCTTTCAATGTGAACGATTCGGTCACCAAATCCAAGTTCGACAACCTTTACGGCTGCCGTGAATCCCTGGCTGACGGCATCAAGCGTGGCACCGACGTGATGGTGGCTGGAAAGGTGGTGATGGTTTGCGGTTATGGCGACGTCGGCAAAGGCTGCGCTCAGTCGATGCGCGGCTTTGGCGCCAGGGTTGTGATAAGCGAGATCGATCCCATCTGCGCGCTTCAGGCTGCCATGGAGGGCTTTGAAGTGAACACCGTGGATAACATGCTGGAAGAGGCGGACATCTTTGTGACCGCCACCGGGAATTGTGACGTGATCCGCGTTGACCACATGCTCAAGATGAAAGACCACGCCATCGTTTGCAATATCGGCCATTTCGACAACGAGATCCAGGTGGACAAGCTGTTTTCCCTGGAAGGGGTGACGCGCGAAACAGTTAAGCCCCAAGTTGACAAGATCCACCTGCCCAACGGCAAATCGATAATCCTGCTTTCCGAGGGCCGGCTGGTCAATCTTGGCAACGCCACCGGCCATCCCTCATTCGTGATGAGCTGCTCCTTCACCAATCAGGTGCTGGCGCAACTGGAACTCTGGCAAAACAAACATAAGATCGGGGTTTACACACTGCCCAAGACCCTCGATGAAGAAGTGGCCAGATTGCACTTGAACAAACTTGGGGTTCAGCTTACCCATCTGAGCAGGCATCAGGCCGAATATATCAACGTTCCGATCGAAGGCCCTTACAAGCCTGACTTTTACAGATACTGACCCGGATGGCCACCCACAGCCCGGTTCTGATTGACGAGCTTTTCGGAGAGCTGGCTCCCGCACCGGAAGGACAGCGTTGGGAAGTGATCCACACCAAACCGCGCTGCGAGAAGAAACTGGCTGAATACGCCCGGCGCAACGGCATTACCTACTATCTGCCCCAGATGGACAGCAAACGCGTTTACCAGCGCCGGGTGGTGAGTTTCACCAAACCCATGTTCCCCAGCTACCTTTTCTGCGTGCTGGGCCCCCGTAGCCGCCAGACCCTGCTCATTTCCGGCTACACGGTGTCCTTCATCCGCGTCCACCAGCAGGAGCAACTTCTGCAGGAACTGCGGAACATCAAGCTCAGCCGACTGCCCGAGATCGAGCTGCAAAACACCATCTGGCTTTCGGAAGGACTCCAGGTCGAGATCATGCAGGGGCCGCTGAAAGGGGTGACAGGTGTTGTGGAAAGCCACGACAAGCTGGATGAGGTGCGTTTGCAGGTGCAAATCCTCAGGCGAGCCGTGCTGGTGAAGATTGATCCGCGCAACGTTAAAATCCTGGGCGAATATACGATTGTGGAGAAAGAAAGATGAAGATCCTGATCACTGGAGGGGCGGGATTCATTGGCTCCCATGTGGCCGATGCCTGCCTGGAAGCGGGGCATCAGGTTGTGGTGGTGGATGACCTTTCCAGCGGAAACTTCGCCAACCTCAATCCCGCGGTGAAGTTTTACCAACTCGATATCCGCGATCCCGCCCTGGAGGAGGTTTTTGCCACTGAAAAACCGGATGTTGTGAACCATCACGCCGCCCAGATAAGCGTTCCCCACTCCGTCACGGAGCCCCTGCTGGATGCCCAGATCAACATCCTGGGTCTGGTTAACGTGCTGGAAAACTGCGTAAAGCATCACATTAAGAAAGTGATATTTATCTCCTCCGGCGGAGCCATTTACGGCGAGGCGGAAGAGTATCCCACCACAGAAGATTACCCGCCCCAGCCCCTGTCCGTTTATGCCATCAACAAATTCGCCGGGGAAAACTACCTTCGCTTTTACCGGCACCAGTACGGACTGGAGTACACCGTTTTGCGCTATGCCAATGTGTTTGGACCGCGTCAGATTGCCCAGGGGGAAGCGGGTGTGGTTTCCATCTTTGTAGAAAAGCTGCTACAGGATTCCGCCCCCACCATTTATGCCTATCCGGACGACCCGGAAGGAATGATCCGCGACTATGTTTATGTGAAAGACGTGGTTCGCGCAAATCTGGCAGTGCTGGACCGCGGAAGCAATGAAGTCTTCAACATCGGCACCTGCGAGGAGACCACCACTTCGCAACTTTATAAAACCATTCTCTGGCAGTTGGGTAAAAAAATCCAGCCTCTGAAGGGCCCCGCCCGCAAGGGTGATCTGCGCCGCTCCATGCTGGACAATTCCAAAGCCTTCAAAGAGCTTGGCTGGAGCCCTATCTACTCCCTTGAGGACGGGATAAGGGAAACCGTGACCTGGTTCAAGGCCAGAAAGGAGAAATCATGAAAGTGGCAATGGTAGGTTCAGGTTATGTGGGCCTGGTGAGCGGGGCTTGCTTCGCTGACATGGGAAATCAGGTGGTCTGCGTTGACAACGACACTGCCAAGATAGCCAGACTGCAAAAAAATGAAATACCCATCTATGAGCCTGGGTTGCAGGAGCTGGTGGAGACTAACAGTGCCGCTGGACGTCTGTCTTTCACCACGAACATCGCTGAGGCAGTTGCGGCCTCCAGCGTGATCTTCATTGCCGTGGGCACCCCTCCGGACCAGGATGGCTCAGCAGACCTGCAATACGTTTTGGCTGTGGCCCGGGACATCGCGCGCAGCATGAAAGAGTACAAGATCGTGGTTAATAAATCCACTGTCCCGGTTGGTACCGCCGACCTCGTGGCCAAAACCATCAGGGAAGTTCAAGCCGAACGAGGGGTGGAAATCCCCTTCGCGGTGGTCTCCAATCCCGAATTCTTGAAGGAAGGGGCTGCCATTGCAGATTTTATGGGCCCTGATAGAGTTGTGATCGGCGCTGACGACCGCAAAGCCGGGGAAGTGCTGCGCGAGCTTTATCTGCCCTTCAACCGCACCCGCGAACGTATCATAATCATGAGCGTCCGCTCCGCTGAAATGACAAAATACGCCGCCAACGCCATGCTGGCCACCAAGATATCTTTCATGAACGAAATCTCCCGCCTCTGCGAAGCCCTTGGCGCCGACATCGGCGAAGTGCGCAACGGCATCGGTTCGGACAGCCGCATCGGCTATAAATTCATCTATCCCGGCGTCGGCTACGGCGGCTCCTGCTTTCCCAAGGACATCCGCGCCCTCATCCAGATGCAGCGCCAGGCCGGTCTGCAACCCCTCATTACAGAAGCCGTGGAAGAGATCAACCAAGGGCAGAAACTCGTTCTGGCACAAAAGGTCAAGCGGATGTTCGGCGAAAACCTTGCTGGAAAGACCTTTGCTGTCTGGGGCCTGGCCTTCAAACCCAAAACCGACGATATGCGGGAAGCTCCATCCGTTGTGATCATCAACAGCCTCCTCAAGGCCGGGGCACAAATCCGGGCATACGATCCCGCCGCCATGACCGAAGCCAGAAGAATCTTCGGTGACAGGGACGGCATCAGCTATGGCGAGGACCAGTATTCCATTCTGGAAGGCGCCGACGCCCTCATCCTGGTCACCGAATGGCACCAGTTCCGCCATCCGGATTTGGAACGGGTCAAGCAAGCCCTCAAATCCCCCGTCTTCTTTGACGGGCGCAACCAGTTCGAGCCCAAGAACATGCGCGAACAAGGTTTCACCCATATCTCCATCGGGCGCGAATAAAAACCCGTCCATCCTGTTTGGCAGCCTCCGTTTTGCGGGGGCTTTTTTGCGCCCTCCAACCATAATTATGATGACCTTGAAATAATGTCTTGACTGTTACCGCTCCGCTGAATATTTGGGCAGTCAGATGCGTGTTTCCAAGATGAAACGGCCTCATATAATTACAGCAAAACAAACGGGCGTGAATGGCAAGGGATGCACTAATTTTTATTTGGGAGATCTTTAATGGAGAACATCCGAATTGGCATTGTCGGAAACATCGGAGTGGGCAAATCCACTTTCATTGAAGCGGCCAGTTCCGCGCCCCTCAACAAGGTGCTCACTTCCCTTTATCCAAAGCCCAACGGCACGGAGGGAGTTTTCGCCTTTCCGGAGAAATTCAATCCCCTCGTGCTGGATGCTTTTTACAAAGACCCCGTCGCCAACGCCTTCATGGCCCAAATTGAGTTCTTCAACGGCCGGCTGGACCGCCAGAAGTTGATCCATGCCTGCAGGGGAATCGTGCTGGAAGACAGGACCCTGGCGGAGGACTATCATATTTTCGGGAAGGCCCAGCGCATCCTCAAAAACATGTCCGAACCTGAATTCATGGCCTACCAGCGCACCTATAGGCTGATGACAGAACAGATCAAGGAGCCTGACCTGCTGGTGTATTTCAGGGCGGAAGTTCCGGTCCTTTTGGAAAGGATCAGGGAGCGGGGCCGGGAAAGCGAACTGGCCATTTCCGCCGACTACCTCCAGCTTTTGAACAACCTGTATGAGGATTTCGTAGCCAACCATGTCAAGTGCCCCGTGTTGGTGATCAACGCGGACAAGTCAGTGGACAAGATGGAGTGGCAGCGCCGCACCGCAAACCTTATCGCGGAACAAGTGAAAAGCCTGAAGCTTCGTGTTTCGAGCCCCGGAATAAGTGAATGGGTGAAACTGCCCCAAACAGAAGCCACCCTCAGGGCAATAGACGTCGAGCGCCAACTGGAAGAATATCTGGCCGAGCATCCCAAGCTGATAACCATCGCCGGCAACGTCGGTCTGGGCAAAACCACCCTCGCGGCCATCATGGAACGCAGCCTGAAAATCAACACGCTTTATGAAAAGCCGGAGGAAAATCCGCTGCTGGAAAAGTTTCTTGGTGACAAGAAAGCCCATTGCTATGCTCTTCAGAAGCATTTTCTGGAAATGAGGGCGAGGCAGCGCCAGATGGGCAAAAGCGGTTCCGGAAGCTACGTAAAGGACCGCTCCCTGCCAGAGGACCTGCTGGTCTTTTGCAACCAATTCCACGCCGACGGCCTGCTCACCGACGACGAACTTGACAACCTCGTAACCCAATTCCAAACAGTGAACAGGGAACTCCCCTCATCAGACCTGATAATCCTGCTACACGGAAGCCCTTCCCTGGCCTGGGAAAGAATCCAGCAACGCGGACGGGAAATGGAAGTGGAGGGGGGCTGGCAATTCTCTGAGATAAACAATCTCAATCACTGGTACAAGTCCTACGGGCAGAATGTGGTTAAGTTCGGTTTTCACGACGGCCCCATTCTGGACATCGACGTGGAAAAGCTGGATTTAACCAACCGCATCCACGTGGGCTACATATTCGAACGGGTGCTGGAAAGCCTGAAAGGGCGGGATTAGAGACGCCTTCCCCTTCATCACAGAGATTCCCTCAAGCGAACGACCCAACCCTGGTGTTTCATTGTCTGTTCGACCTTTGCCCCTTCCCACTCGCCTCCTTTTCGCCTCCCGCGGACTTCCCGTTTGAAAGGCGGGAACTCAGCGGGAAGTGAATGGGATGTGGATGAGAAGGGGCAAAGGAGGAATCAGAGGCGAAACTTCCACTGGGAATGGGGGAGGGCTCAGTCCCCGAAATAATCAGCTATTGTCTTCATCCAATCCGGGATGGGGATGTGTTGAGGGCATTTGCTGAGGCATTCACCGCAGCCCACGCATTTGCTTGCGCGCGACTTGGTTGGAATCCAGTTCCGGTATTCCTTTTGGTGTCTCTCTTTCTCGCCGAACATCATGGATTCGTTGTAATATCCAAACACCGAGGGGATGGACACCCCGTGGGGGCAGGGCAGGCAATAGCGGCATTCGGAGCAGGGGATGGTGATCCTGTGAAGGTATTCCAAACGGGCTTCATTAAAGAGCTTCATCTCTTTCTCGTCTATCTGCCCGGTTTTGAAGGCATTGGCGAGGCTGATGTTCTCCTTAAGCTGGTCCATGTTGCTCATTCCGGACAGGAGCACCGAAAGGGATTCCAGATTCCAAACCCAATTAAGGGCGCGCTGGACGGGGCTCCAGTCGTTTTTGCTCTTTGCCCAGACAGCCTGCACGGAATCCGGCACATGGTCCACAAGTTTCCCTCCGCGCAGAGGCTCCATGGCTATGATGCCCAAGCCCTTGGCTGAGGCGAGCTTGTAGCCTTTCATCCCGGCCTGGTATTGGGTGTCCAGAAAGTTGAGCATGAACTGGCAGAAATCCCAGTCGTAGCATTCCACTATTTGCTTGAAGACGGAATACTCATCATGGAAGGAAAAGCCGATGTGGCGAATCCTGCCGTCGGCGCGGGAGTTGTCAAGCCAGTCCAGCACGCCGAGGCGCAGCATCTCTTTCCAGGAATGCGCGTTGAGGGCGTGGAGCAGGTAATAGTCTATATGATCCGTCTTCAGACGTTCAAGCTGTTGATTCAGGTAAGAATCCATGTCAGCGCGGGTTTTCACCAGCCAGCAGGGGAGTTTGGTGGCGATGAACAATTTGGAGCGGTCGGTTTGGGTCACAAATTCACCCAATAGGGGTTCGCTGGCGCCGCCGTGGTAACCCCAGGCAGTGTCAAAATAATTCACTCCGTTATCCAGCGCGAAATGCAACATGGCGAGGGCCTTATCTTCATCTATCTTGCCGGCTTTGGTCTGGGGCAGGCGCATCAGGCCGAAACCGAGGGCAGAAAGCCTGTCTTTGGATTTGGGCATGGTTCTGTATTGCATAATCAATTCCTTTAATTACCATACTGGGGGCAGGGAAAATCCTGTCAATGGAATTTCACGCTGCCACATAAATGCCGGCTGGTTTCTCGCGAGCCTCCGAACTCAGATCCGGGCTTGCCGGGAAAAGAATGCCTTGACACAAAGATGAGTTATAGGATTTGGCTTATGGCAAAGAAAAAAAATACCTTAATGGAGGAAAAAATGTCCGAGAAACTCAAATACGGAACTATCAGCTCTAAAGAATCTATGGAGCTTGAAGAGAAGTACGGAGCGCATAACTACCATCCGCTGCCAGTGGTGCTGGCCAAGGGCGAGGGAGTCTTTCTCTGGGACCCGGAGGGAAACAAATACTACGATTTCCTGTCGGCATATTCAGCCGTGAACCAGGGACACTGCCATCCCAAGATCATCCAGGCCCTCATTGACCAGGCCAAGGAACTGACCCTTACCTCCCGGGCTTTTTTCAACAACAAGCTGGGTGACTACGAAAAGTTTATCACAGAGTATTTTGGCTACGATATGGTGCTGCCAATGAACACCGGTGCGGAAGGAGTGGAAACTGCCCTCAAGCTGGCCCGCAAATGGGCTTATGAGGTGAAGGGCGTGGAAAAAGACGGCGCGATCATCATCTTTGCCGCCAATAACTTCCACGGACGCACCATCGCAATAGTTTCCGCTTCCACCGATCCCGACTGCTACGAAGGATTCGGCCCCTTCCTGCCCGGCATCGTCACAATTCCCTACAACTCAGTGGATGCCCTCAAAGAGTATCTGGAAAAGCACGGCAAGAACGTAGCCGCCTTCATCGTTGAACCGATACAGGGTGAAGCTGGCGTCTTCGTTCCGGACGAAGGCTACCTGAAATCCTGCTTTGACCTCTGCAAAGAGCACAACGTGCTGTTCATCGCCGACGAGATCCAGACAGGCATCGCCCGCACCGGCAAGCTGCTGGCTTGCGATTATGAGGATGTGCGCCCCGACATCCTGATCCTGGGCAAGGCCCTGGCTGGCGGTGTGCTGCCGGTTTCAGCCGTTTTGGCCGACCGCGAGATCATGCTCACCATCAAGCCCGGACAGCACGGTTCCACCTTCGGCGGCTTCCCGCTCGCCTGCGTTGTGGCCAAAGCAGCGCTGGAAGTGGTGAAAGAAGAAAACCTGGCCGCGCGCGCCTTTGAACTGGGTGAGAAATTTCGCAAAGCCCTGAAAGCCATCAAGAACCCCATGATCAAACTGGTGCGGGGCAAAGGCCTGCTGAACGCCATCGTTGTGGAACCCAAGAATGGCTACGAGGCCTGGGACGTTTGCATAAAACTGAAGGAAAGAGGCGTGCTCTGCAAACCCACCCACCGCCACATAATCCGTCTGGCACCACCGCTTGTCATCACCGAAGAACAGCTTGACGAAGTGGCGAAGATCATTGAAGAAGTGTTTAACTCAATCTAAAACAATGCAACTGCCAAAGAGGGCGGACATCAGCTCCGCCCTCAGGTTTTTATGAACGACAGACCTGATTTCCGCAGCGGCTTCGTGGCCATCATCGGCAAGCCAAACACGGGTAAATCAACCCTGATGAACCGCATCCTGGGAGAAAAGATATCCATCACCTCCCCCAAACCACAAACCACGCGCTACGCCATCAAGGGCATCCTCAACCGCGACGACTGCCAGATAATCTTCATCGACACCCCGGGCTACCTCAAACCGCGCTATGAGCTTCAGGAAAGGATGCAGAAAATCTGGAGCGACGCCTTCAAGGACGTGGACCTGGTGCTGTTCATGAGCGATGTGAAAAGGTTTCCAACCCAATACGACACCGAAGTCCTTGAGCATCTGAAGGATTTGCGCACCCCGCAGATCGCTGCATTCAATAAGCTTGACCTCGAGCCCAACGTGAACCGGGACTTTTTTTTGAACCAGCTTCCCGATTCATTCGATACGGCTCATTTCATCTCAGCCTACACCGGCGAAGGCATTCCGGAGCTGCTGGATTCGCTGATTCAACACATACCCTATCATGCGCCTTATTATATGGAGGACCAGCTATCCGATCTGCCGCTACGCTTTTTCGCGCAGGAAGTGATTCGGGAGGCCATCTTCCATCATTTTGCCCAGGAGATTCCCTACGCCACGGCTGTGCTGATCGAAAAATACACTGAGAAGCCGGACAGGGTGGTGATTGACGCTGTGATCTGGCTTGAGCGGCAAAGCCAGAAGCCCATCATCATTGGCAAAAAGGGTGAAAACCTGGCCAAGATACGCAAATACTCTGAAACACAGCTCTCGGCTTGGCTGGAAACCGAAGTGCAAGTGCATCTTTGGGTGAAAATCAAGCCGGGTTGGCGAAAAAAATCCACAGCTTTGAAGGAATTGGGTTTTGATTGAGGAAGCAGGGGGCTGAAATTATATTGACACAAATCAAGCCACGCCAATTCTAGTCTCCCAAGCGAACCAGTCCTTGTTTTTTGTTTTTCCAAACCTATACAACGCGTGGAGAATATGCACTCAAACAGAGACGAGAAAGCCACTCTGGTAGTGGACATCGGAAATACGAACATCACCTGTGGTATCTACCAACGCGACCAAATGACTTGGTTCGCTAGATTCCACAGCACTTGTAGCCGCACCGCAGATGAATATTTTGCGTTGCTAAAGCCGCTGTTGCCGGACGTCAGTGAAGAATACATCGGCTCGATCGCCCTTGCCAGCGTGGTTCCGGAACTGAGCCGAATCTGGCAGCACCTCTTTCAGAAATATCTGAAAGCCTCTGTTTGGGAACTAAACGCTCTCAGCGTTCCCGGGCTAAGCTACAAGGTGCTGGATCCCTCCTTTGTTGGCGCCGACCTTATCGCCAATGCCTACGGGGCCTGGCAGAAATACCAATCTTCCTGCCTCATCCTGGACCTTGGCACAGCCACCAAGGTGCAGTTGGTCTCAGCGGAAGGCTGTTTTGAGGGCACCGCCATCGCGCCGGGGCTTAAAACCGGAGCGTCCCAACTCTTTGAAAAAGCGGCCCTGCTATCCCCGATCGAGATCACAGCGCCTGCAGTGCTGCTGGGAACAAACACCCGTGACGCCCTGCTTTCGGGGATAGTTCATGGCCACGCCTTCATGCTGGAAAACTATGTCAGGCAGGTTAAACTCCACTACTTCGATTACAAGGACATCCGCGTGATCCTTACCGGCGGAATTGCTGATTTGGTAAAGCCGCTGGTGCCCTCTGCAGACATCGTGGACAAAACACTTACCCTGGACGGCATCCATCTGGCCTGGAAGAACAGTCACTGATTTACACCGCATGAAAAAACCCCTCGTCCTGATCTGCCTCCTTTTAACTGTATCCGGGCTTTTCGCCAGCCCGGAGTTCTATCCCCGCCTTTGGATCGAGGGTTACAATCCACTGGTTTACAATACGGTGGATATCTACAAGCTATACAGGGGCAACAATTACCTGAAACAAAACCCCTGGTTCATCAGCAGCTTCGCGCCCAGCCAGGATGAGATTATCGACTTTGAACAGGGCAAGGTGGTGATCACCACCAAAGCCGGCAACTATGAGCTGGTGCCAGGCTACACCCTGAGCTTTGACCGTTATTTCGCCAACCTCAAGAGCAAAGCCTTCCGCAAATCGCTGTTCGAAAATTACCGTACCCAATCTACCCAAACCCAGATCACCAGCACCGGCCTCATCAAGGAATACGTTCTGGAACTCCCCAGCATCGCCGTGCCCAAAAGTGTGCAGAAGGTGTTCGGCTCCTCGGCTGGAAAACTTAACCTGGATGGCACAGAGAAAGTCACCATCGAGGTGGGAAGCACCAAACGCAAGAACGTTGCCATCTACGAGACCGAGAATACTGGGCAGCTGGACATCAAGATGGAGCAGGAAACCAACCTGAGGCTTACAGGCACCATTGGTGACAAGATCGGCGTCAACCTCAAATACAACAGCAAGCAGGACGAACAGCTATTTGATCCCAACAACATCAGCATCAAATACACTGGCAACGAGGACGAGCTTATCCAGAGCATCGAAGGCGGAAACATCACCCTCGCCCTCTCCGGCTCCCGCTACATCAGCTATTCAACCGCTTCCAAAGGCCTCTTTGGCGTAACTTCCAAGCTCAAATACAAGGACCTCGATTTAACCCTCATCGCCAGCACCGAGGAAGGCCAGAAAAACACCCAGAACTACGTTGGGACCAGCCAGGCTGACTCCACTGTCTTCCGCAGCAGGGATTACGCCCCCCGCACTATGTATTATCTGGAAGACCCTTACGAGCTTTACGACCTTTACACCCAGGCAGAGGTATCCAACACCGTGCCCCAGGGCTGGGTGAACAACGCCGTGAAGACCGATCCCACCGGTGCGTGGATCATTAAAAACCCCAATCTCCTGCCCGAAAATGGCAGCGTGAGGGTTTATCTGGATGACGCCAATACCACCAACAACGTGGCGGCAGCCGAGGGCGAACCCATCTATTTCAGCGAATCTGACTTTTACACGCCTTACTATGATGAACTGATCGAGGGCACAGACTACGTTACAGACTACAATTCAGGGATAATCCGCCTGAACAAGACCATTGACAGGCGCTATACCATTGCAGTGAAATATGTTCGCCGCGATGGGATTCCTGTGCCTTTGAACAGCGATGCCGAGGACGGCATCCTGCACGCCAAGGTCATCCGCCGCCGCAATCAGGAATACGATCCGGGCGACCCCAACAACGTTTGGCATTACCAGATGCGAAACGTTTATAACATGAACAAGACCAACATCAAGAACGACGGCTTCACCCTGAACGTCTATACCATGAACGTGGACCTCACGCGCAACTATCTGGTGCCGGATTCGCTGGCCACGCCTAACATTGTTACCTATACAGATTATTTGCGCATGGACAGCACCGGCGACGGCCTCATCAATGGCGACGACAACACCGTCAACCTTACCACAGGCCTTGTGGTGATACCTTTTTTGGAACCTTTCCGACCCTTGGGAGACGGGATTGTCTATACCGAAGAGGGTGAAAGCGTCAGCTATCTGGACATCGGTCTTTATATGTCTGTGAAAGGAAAGATCGGCCGCGAATCGGTTGACCTGGCCCAAGGCGGCATCCTCAAGGGCAGCGTGATAGTCAAGGTTAATGGCTTTGAGCAAAAGGAGAATGTTGACTACATCGTGGATTACGATTTTGGCCGGATCACCTTCCTCACCACGGCAGGCAAGGACCCGGATGCCAAGATCGAGATCGATTATGAATACCGCAGCGCTTTTGAGGTGTCCAGCAAATCACTTGCCGGGGTGAGGGCCGACTGGAACATAACCGACTGGGCAAAGCTTGGCGGCACCTTCATCTACCGCTCGGAAAACGTTGCCGACCGCCGTCCCCGTGTGGGCAGCGAAAACATAGAAATGTACATGGCAGACCTCGATGGCACTTTAACCTTCAAGCCGGCTTTCATCACCAGATGGCTGAACGCCCTGCCGCTGATCAACACCACAGCGGAAAGCCGCATCACCTTCTCCGGCGAGATTGCCTACACCATTCCCAATATCTACGGCGACCCCAACGAAAAGCGTAAGGAAGCCTATCTGGATGACATGGAATCCATTATGGATTTCTATCCCATGGGCGTCACCATCGGTTCCTGGAGCCAGGCCAGCAAGCCCTACAACAGCTCCCTGGCCCGAGGACGCACCAACTGGTATAACCCCAAAAACATCCGCCGCGAACAAGTGGAAGACCCATCTACGCTCACAGACGCAGAAAAACGCGAAAACGTGACCGTGCTTGCAATGAAGGTCTTTCCCGCCAATCTGGGTGTGCCCAATTCCGACCTCTGGAGTTGGGGCGGCGTGATGAAATACCTGGGCAATCAGTTGGATTTCTCGCAGAAGAAATACATCGAACTGATGGTTAAGTTGGTGGGAAGCGACAGCGGCCCCCAGCCCAATCCCATTCTGCGAATTGACCTGGGCGACATCAATGAGGATTTCTACACCGAGTTCGGCGGCTTAAATGTGCTCAACACAGAGGACAAAAACAACGACGGTGTTCTCACTCTGGAAGAGGACACCGGACTTGACGGCATCTTCCACGGTGAGCCGGGAGCTGACCCCAACGACTTGGCCAGCAACGAGATAGACCAATATGGCGATTATCCCCAGATCAACGGAACCGAAGGCAACCGGGTGCTGGATACTGAGGACCTAGACGGAAACGGCGTTCTGAACACCCTGGACCGCTATTTCAGCTATTCCTTCGCCCTTTCCGATTCCACCTTTCTCCAAAACGTGAACGAGGACGGCTGGCGGCTTTACCGCGTACCACTGACAGATCCGAATATCTATGAAGTGGTGAACAACTCATCCGCCGGTGTTCCGCCCACCCTTAAAAAGGTTTCCTACGGCCGTCTGATAATGGAAACCAACCTTCCAGCCAAGGTGCTTATTTATGACTTCAACATAGTTGGAAACAAGTGGGAGGATTTCTACGTGCGCAACCTTGAAGGCCAGATCATCCCGGATGTGCAGGTCAACAACTACAACACCAGCTACCTCTCCGGCATAGTGAACAACCAGAAGAACAGCTCCCACTACGTTTCCCCGGAAGGCAGCTTCTATATAGATCTGCGCCGCGAATCCAGCGAATCCGCGCTCACCCTGGCAGTGGAAAACCTTCAGCCCGGCCATCAGGTGCTGCTCCGCCAGAGGCTTTTCGATCCTTACAACCTGCTTTCCTACAATAAAGTTAAGTTCTGGGTCTATCCCGAGGCCCGCGAAGGTGCCACTTTCTATCCTGATTCACTGGATGTGGTTTTCCGCGTTGGTGCTGACAGCCTGCACTATTACCAGATCCGCCAGCGTGTGCCGGTGCTTCCTTACCTCACCAAGATGGAGCGCGATGCCTGGATCGAGCTGGTTTACGACCTCCAGGCCATGACCTCCCTCAAGGAGGAATTCCCTGAAGAAACCTCAGGCCAGAGAATTGAAGGAAACACAATTTACAGCTTCCGCGGCGCGCCCACGCTCACCAACGCCCGGGACATCTATTTTGGAGTTTATTCACCTCTAGATGTTCATGCGCCCCAACCTTATACAGGTATCCTCTACATCAACGACCTCAGGGTAGCCGAGCCCTATGAAGATATCGGCATTGCCAAACGCGTGTCACTGAATTCAGTATTCGCGGACCTCAGTTCACTGGACATAGATTATGAGGACAAGAGCGAGAATTTCAACACAGTCATACAGCGCGGACGCGCCAATACCTTTACCAGCGCAAAAACCCTGAACATCAACAACCGCTATTTCCTGAACAAGCTGTTTCCCGCCTCCTGGGGCCTGGACATTCCTATCAGCCTAACCCGCAATTACACTCTGGGAATACCCCGGTTCCAGGCCAACTCAGACCTCCTGCGTGAAAACATAGACGATCCCAACGATAAAAACCGCCAGCGCAACGAATCCCTGCTCTATTCAGCGGATTTCGGCTTCAGCCAGCGCACGGTGCCCAAGTCCAAAATACTCCAATATACCATCTACCGCACATCCCTCAGCGGACGCATCGAAAAAGCCTACCGCTTCACGCCCACAGCGGCTGACACAACCCTAACCTGGCGCGGGACCCTGAACTACAATCTCAGCCTGCCCAGCGACAAGGTCAGCTTCCGCCTCTTCCGTGATTACCGCTTGGGTTGGTTTCCTACCACTTTCAACAACAGCTTCACCATTAACAATACCGATCCCCTTAGCTGGAACTGGGAACGCCGTGACGGAGTTTACGGCTGGCATCCCCGCGCCCAGACAGTGCCCACCCGGGTTTTCACCACCGACAGCAACGTGAGTTGGGGCCTCACATCAGATATTGCCCTGAACCTGCGCCTAAATTCAGAACGAGACCTCATCCAGGAGGTGCTCTGGCAGAACTTCAATATCGGAAAACTCACCAAATACGTTCAGGACCTCGGCCTGAACTACAATCCCACCTACCTGCGGGATATTTTAAGCTTCACCGTGAGCGGCACCTCCCGCTTTAATGAACAGCAGCGCAAATACTATCAGAACACCCCCAGCGGACAGATAGCTTATTTCGAAAGCGACGGCAGTTCCAACCGCACCGTAAGGGCCAATTTCACCCTTATGAATTCCAACCTCCTGTCCAGATGGGCAGGCAAAGTAAAATCAGCCCACGATGCCAAAGTGGCCAGCCAACCTCCTTCCGGCGAATCCAAACCTGGCGAAGGGATCGGTGATAAGCCCAAAGACGAACCCAAGGAAGACCTCAGCGAAGAAGACAGGAAGCGGCTGGAGGAAGAGCAACGAAAGAAAGACGAAGAACAGGCTTACCTGGACAAGCTAAAGGAAATGGAAAGTGAAGGCCTCAGCGATGAGGAAAAGATGAAGTTGCTGGAGGAAGAACAGCGCAAGAAAGACGATGAGCAAGCTTACTTGGACAAACTGAAAGAGCAGGAATACCTGGACAAGCTGAAAGAACAAGAATACTATGACAAACTAAAAGAGCAGGAATACTTGGATAAAATTGGCGAGGGAGACAAACCCAAGGAAGGCGACAAACCCGGCGGCGGTGGAAAAAAGCCTCGCGAAAAGTTCTATTTACCTTACGCCGCGCTTAACTTCCTGTCCAAAATAAAAAACGTGGCCGCCACCTATCAGAATTCCTATGTGCAAAGCTATTCCCGCAAGCAGGAAACACCCCCGTTCCTCTTCCAGCTCGGCGTTCCCAACAGCGTTCCCCAGGATTCCCTTGATTCCGTGGCTGACAACAACACCCTTTCCCTGACCAGCGGCGTCACTTTTTCCCGCGCCATAGACAGCGTGTTCCGCTATTCCCTGTCCTTCGACCAAACCCGCTCCAACGCATCCAACCAGGCCGTGGCCGTCACTTTCCCCGATTTTACCGTCTCCCTGCTGGATTTCCAGAACTGGATCGGACTGGGAAAGATACTCACCAACGCCCGCCTCAACAGCGGATTCCAATACACAACCCGCGCCAACGGCGATCTGGATTGGGACAAACCCAAACAGGAAACCGCCACCCTCGCCCTCAATCCTTTGGTGGGCTTCACCGGCACTTTCATAAAGAGCCTCAGCACCAACCTCAGCTATTCACTCTCCACCGGCGAAAACACCACCGACATGGATACCTACGAAATCATCAAAACCTCCCTCACGCATTCTCTAAACGGCGACCTGTCCTATTCTTTCCGCAGCGGTCGAGGCTTTACAGTGCCCTTCACCAAGAAGAAGATCCACATCAAAAACGAACTGACCTCCAGCCTGAACTTCCTCTGGGAAAAGAAATACGACGAGACCTTCGGCCGCGAATCCCTCTCCCAGATTGACCAGGACAACACCCGCATCGCCATAACCCCCAGCGCCACCTACCAGTTCGATGCCAACATCCGGGGCGGACTAACCGGCGCCTGGGAAAAAACAGCCGACAACAAACGCGATACCGGGCTGCGCACTTTCCGCATCGGCGTCTGGGTGGAAGTCAATCTGTAGAGCCAGCGGACACGGGCCTTTGTTGTCCTGTCAGATTCACCCTTAGCGCCCAATTCTATCCCACTTTCACACCCCTCGTATAATACTCGCATCAAATGCGGGTATCATGCGTGAGGCGTTTATGGGCCCAAAGAAAGGGCCTTAACGGCCTGAAGGTCAAGCCTCGATCTTTAGCAGGGAGAAGGCTTAGAACTGGAAATAGATGAAGGGCTGGATGTCGGCGGAGCGGAACTGGAAGAGAACCCATATCACCACGGCCAGATAGAAGGCCTGGGCTGGCACCGGGCTCTTTTGCAGAAAGCCTTCAACGCCTGTTTTGAACTTCTTGGGCAGCCAGTGGAGCAGATAGCCAATGGCGATGAGGGCTGCCACCACCTGGTACTCCTGAAGCCAGATGAACAACAAGCGCGGATTGAGGTTTGTAAAAATGCGCTCCATCATGGTGAGGGCGTCGTCAAAAGTGCGGCTGCGGAAGAATATCCGGGTGAAGGTGATGAAGTTAAAAGTGAAGAGAATGCCCAGGATCTTGAGCAGAAGCGGGGTTTGGCGCGGCGGGGCGCTTTTGTCTTTGGAGCGGGGCCAGAAGATGTTGTGCACGAATCTGTCCATGCAGAGGCCAACTCCGTTGAGCGCGCCCCAAAGCACGAAATTCCAGGAAGCGCCGTGCCAGAGGCCGCCCAGCACCATGGTGATCATGAGGTTCACATAGGTTCGCACTTTCCCTTTGCGGCTGCCTCCAAGGGGGATATAGAGGTAATCGCGCAGCCAGGTGCTGAGAGATATATGCCAGCGGCGCCAAAAATCGCCCAGGGATGAGGCGCGGTAGGGTGAATTGAAGTTTGGCTGAAGCTCGAAACCCATCATTGTGGCCAGGCCGATGGCGATATCCGAATATCCGCTGAAATCGCAATAGACCTGCAGGGAATAGCCATAGAGGGCCAGAAGGTTCTCCAGTCCGGAATAAAGGGCAGGGTTGTCGAAAACGCGGTCAACGAAGTTAATGCTGATATAATCGGCAATGACACCTTTTTTCACCAGTCCGGTGAAGATGAGCAGCAGGGCCTTGGCAACCTGTTCCTTGTTCAGGGAGAGTTGTTTGTTAATCTGGGGAATGAACCAGGAAGCGCGGAGAATCGGCCCCGCCACCAACTGGGGGAAGAAGGACACGAAGAAGAGGAAATCGGCAAAGCTGTTTACAGGCTTCAGTTTCCGGTAGAATATGTCCAGGGTGTAGCTCATCGTTTGGAAGGTGAAGAAGGATATCCCCACGGGCAGGAAAATATCCAGGGCGGGCAGATTGCCTCCGAAAAGGCCGTTTATCGTATCGATGAGGAAATTGGAATACTTGTAATAGCCCAGGGAACCGAGGTTCCAAATCACGCTGAGTGCGATCAGCAGCCTTCGCCGGCCCTGGCTTTTGGAGTTTTCCAGGCCAAAACCGATGAGGTAGTTGATGCCGGCGGTGATCACAAGCAGCAGCACAAAGACGCCGCTGGTCTTGTAATAGAAGTAGAGCGAGGCCAGCATCAAATACCAGGTGCGAACCTTGATTTTCTTCACCACAAAGGGGTAGAAGAGCATCACGACGGCAAAGAAAAAGAGGAAGAAGCTACTGTTGAAGATCAACGGATTCTTGGGGTCGTAAACCAGGCTTTGCAATATTCTTTCGAGGATCAAGGACGGTTCTCCGCGTAATGTTTGTAAGCCCGCATGAGGGCTTCAAAAAAAAGCTGCCCCTGCAGACGGTAGCCCGGGGCGCTGAAATGCACCATGTCTTTGCCGGCAATTCCGCCGGAGCGCCATTTGCTCATGGAGCCCTGGCCGCCCATCACCGTCTGGAGATCCCAGCAAACATGGCCGTGGGCTTTGGCATAAGCGGCGATTTCTGCCCCAACCTTGGCCACATCGGCGTTTGGGACTCCGTTTTTATAGGAATCCGGGGGCAGGGTGAAGAGGATGAGGGCGTCGCCGCTGTATTTGTAGAGTTTGGTCATGAAATTGTCTATGGCTGTGCGAAAACGGGTGGCGCTGTAAGTTCCCTGGGCGTCGTTGGTGCCCATGGAAATGACTATGAGGTCGGGTTTGAGGTTCCGGCAGAGGTCAAAGATTTCCTGATTGTTGAGCTGGTTGCGGAAGGAGGCTCCGTTGATGCCCTTGTAATGGAACTTTAGAGTGGGGGAGAAGCCCTCTTCCGCTGATTCCGCCAGCCACCGGTTGAACTCCTTTTCCGTGGCCCCGGCGAACCAGCCTGGCTTGATGTGGGAGCCGCCAAACTGGAAGAGGGTGACCTGTTTCCTACGTCCTGAACGCAGTTCCATCAGCTTCTCGAGAAATGGCGCCAGAAGGGTATCCGTGGCAGGGATGAGGTTGGCGTCCCTTTTCAGGAAGTTCCAGCCGTGGAAATAACCTTCAACGGCTCGCAGGGCAAAATGGCTGTGGATGTACTCGTCCAGGGGGTCAATTCCCTCCGGCAGTTCCTCGCTTGGCCAGGCTTCCGGATATTCCGGCATATCCTCTGTAAACTCATCTGAGGCAGACGTTGACTGGGAATCTGGGTCATCAGATTCGTCAGCCCAAACCAAGGTTGTAAAAATTAGGCAGAGAAGAAGCAGCAACAGCAATTTGCGCCCAAGCTCAGTCATTTTTGCCGGTGGTGAGCACCTTGTGGAGCATCCGGGCCAGTTTGTCGGCACCGGCCCTGGTGAAGTGGGTGTAATCCTTGGCGGCAAGCCTGGGACTTGCGTTCACGTATCCTATCATGGAATTGTAGCCGCCCATGGCTTCATATAAGTTCCAGAAAGCGGAGCCGGTCTCAGCTGCGAGCTGGCTTTGGGTTTGCACCAGGATGGGAATGTCCGGCGAGGTCTGGTAAGAGCCGTTCTGCTTGCTGCTGCGGTCCTGAACCCCGATCACCAGGATGGGAACGCCTGGCATGGCGCTCTGGATGTGGCGGATGGATTCCGTCATTCCCTTTTTGTAGCGTGAATAATCCCGGACCTTGGGGCTGGAAACGTTTCCGCCGTATTGAAGGACCACCAGATCGTAATCCAGGTAACGCTGGAAAGCGCCCATGTATTCGGTGGGGATGGCGTTGAAATACATTCCGGAAAAACCGCGCACGGCAAAATTGTCCACATAGACGCCGCTAAGGTCATCGAAGGAAACGCCGAAAACGTGAATGGGATCTGTGGGGCTGAAAGTTAGCCTGATCCTGGTAACGGGAGTGGCTGGACTTAAATCCAGCATTTGAACACCTTCGCCCGGCGTGAGGGCGTGGGTGGTCTGCTCGCCTCCGTTGAGGGAAACCCGAACGGTGGAATTGGCCGAGGCCCGGGAATAGAAAAGGCGGATACGGCGGAATTCTGAAGCTCCGCCAGGGGTTTTGACACCGGAATATTCCACCCAGGCCGGGCCGCTAACGTTGAAGCGGCGGGTTTCTTTGCGCGAACTGGCTTCCTGGCCGGTAGAGATCACATTGCCAAGGGAATCAAGCACTTCCGGGATGGCTTCGGTCTCGATAACGGATTCTTCGTAACCCCAGGTGCGGGGAATGAAAGTGTAGCCCACCATGCCGAGGGGATATTTGTCAGATCCGCGTTTCATGAAGGAAACGGTTTCCCAGTTGCGGGAAAATTCGTGCCTGATGGTCTGGCGAAAGCCGTGAACGATGGATGTGATGGGCACCAGGCCGACCCCGTGGCCTCCATATTGGGCCTGGAGCAGTTCACGCAGCTTTCCGGTGAGGAGGTCTCCCTCGATGATGGAATCGCCAAAAAAGGCGATACGCAGGTTTCCGGATCGGTTCTGGCCCTGCTGCTGGAGCTTTTGGAGGAAGGGCTCAAGCTGCTGCAACTCGCTGGCGATGTGCATCTGTTTCGCTTTCTCAGAGAGGGAATCAGCGGCAGAAGCAACCTCGGGTGGGGCCATCAGGGTTTTAATGGGATCGAGCTTCTTGATGGAAAACACCTTGCTTTCGCGGGCGGGAACCAGCGGAGCCAGAACAGCCACGAGCACAATGGCCCCGGCTGTTATCAGAAAAGGACGCCAGAAAGATTTGTTCATTCATCCACCAACAGAACTTTTCCTGTTTGGTTGCCGGCTTTGATCAGATAGACGCCGGAAGGACAGCGCTTGCCAGTTTCATTGTTGGCATCCCAGCAGAAAGCTCCATCAGACACGCTTCTCAGATTGCGGACCAGTTGCCCGCGGGAGTTGTAAATTCTGGCTTCGGTTGCGTTTTGGGCCTTGATTTGAAAGCTGCTGCCTGGATTGGGATGGCAGTTAAGACTTGGCGAGGGCACCAGGGCCGGATCGTTTACGTCTGTAGCAGTGTAGTCGTAAATTGCCACAAAGCAGTCTTGGTTGGTTTCCGAGCCGCTGTCCAGAACATGATTGCCAAAGCGCATCACGCCACTGAACCAGCCAGCGACAACGAATTTATCGTCGCCCAGCCATTTGACATCGGATCCCACATCCGAATACATGCTGCCGGCGCTCACCGGAGGATGAAATTCATCCTTCAGCGCTATGTCCCAGGCGCCATTGGAAACCAATGTCCAATTTCCGAAAGAAATCTCTTCCTCAAAGGAGAGGAGGGATATTTCTTTGTTCACGCCAACGATATCCACCGCGCGACCCTTGTCGGAGCCTGTGCCGCCATAATGCTCAACATCCAGCCAGTTACCGGCTGCGTCGAAATGGGCGATATAAATGTCATCGGAACCGTTCACGCTGTTGAGGGTGGTCCCGCCGATGCTGCCAGTGCCGGTCACTCTGCCGATAACGGCATTGATGGTGGGGGTGAGGTGCTCATCAGCGGCGATGTTTATCGCGCCAACCCCGTGGGAGGGTAGAACCCAGACGGTTGAGCCATCGCTGTTGTAGCAGGCCACGAACATGCCGTTGGCGTCTGTGACAATATCCCCGAAAACACTGCCCGGGCTGGCGCTGCCTGTGATGTAGGCAACGGACCAGGTGTTGGTGGAAAAAGTATCCACTTTGTAGCCATATTCTACTCCTGGGCCGCCGGCATGACGAGCCCAAAGGGGATTTCCGTCTGTATCGCAGCGCAGTAAAAAGATGTCGCTGCCGCCATAACTGCTGATGCTTATGTCGTCTGAAAACACAATGGTGTCCGCGAACCAGCCAGTGAGATAGATGCTTCCGTCCCTTGAGGTTTCGATGCCGTAGCCGATGTCATTGAGTGAGCCGCCGAAGGTCTTAAACCAGAGCAAATCACCCGCTGGATTGAGTTTGCCGTAGAAAACATCCCACATTCCGGAGTGGGGATAGGTTTGGCCGTTGAAAACCACCGGACCTGTGCAAAAGCCTGTAAAATAGCAGTTGCCGTCCATGTCTGCCGCGACTGAGAGGGCCACATCCCCGTCGTTGGAGCCGAAAGTCCTCACCCAATGCGGTTCGCCGTCAACGCCAATCTTTGCCACAAAGCAGTCCGAAAGGCCATTGGAAAGGTAATTCACGCCGCCGATGCTTAGAGAATCTGTGAATTCCCCGCATACCCAAAAATACTGGGGGTTGAAGCTGTTGGGCTGAACAGCAAGGTCCCAGGCGGATTCTTTGGCTGGCGAGCCGAATCCGGTGGCCATTTGCCAAGCGCCGGCACTCAGATATGCTGTAAGCAGCAGTAAGATTATCAGACTGGTATATGTTTTCATTGTTATTGCTCCTGATGCCACTTTTAAGGCATGGTTATTTTGACAAGGAAAAAGTTGGAAATCAGTTGACAAAAGAGGCGGGAGGGAAATTGTGGCTTGGCCAGGCGCAGTGCAACGGCAGCTTGTGAACCATGTCAGATCAGGAATGAAGCAGCATTAAGCAACGCGAGTCGTGTGTCGCTGTCAGCCTGGCTTTTTACAAGGCTGGTTATGGCTTGATTTTTGCATTATTGTTTGGTTAATCAAGGAGTTTATAGATGAAAAAACACTCACTCATCCTCTTTCTGGTGTTGCAGAGCGCGCTGGCCATTGCCTTTCCAGCCCGGATCAATAGCTGGAATGTTGACAGGGACCTAAAGACCCTCAACGCGCATAATATCAACGTGGACAATGTGAACCGTGCCACCGGGACCATCGTTGTCTATTTAAGGGACGACAGCGAAATGGCACTGTTGTTGGATGAGGGTTTCTCGGCTGAGAAACTTCCAGATTTGGCGCGGGAAAACGCCGCCCGCCTGCATCAGAACAGCTCCAAAGACGCACCCAAAGATGATTATTACACCATCACCCAATACAATCAGTTCATGCTGGATACCGCCGCGCAGTATCCCAACATCTGCTCCCTGAGCCAGATAGGAACCTCTGTGCAGGGCAGGCCGCTTTACTTTATGAAGATTACGGACAATCCCTCCCTCGAGGAAGCTGAGCCAGAGTTCAAATTCATCTCTTCCATCCACGGCGATGAAGTTGTGGGCTACGATATGTGCATCCGCCTGATCCAACTGCTCACCTCCGAATACGGCAATAATACCAGAATCTCAAATCTAGTGAACAACACCGAGATCTGGATTTGCCCGATGCTGAATCCAGACGGATTCGTGCTGGGGCAACGCTTCAACGCAACGGGGATCGACCTTAACCGCAATTTTCCCATGCCTTTCGGAGGGAACCAGCATCCCGACGGCAACCCCTGGGCGCATGAAACCATAGCCGTGATGGACTTTGGCAACCTGCACAACTTCGTGCTTTCAGCAAATTATCACGGCGGAGCGCTGGTGGCGAACTACCCTTGGGATTACACCTTCGCACTTGCCCCCGACAACGCTCTGCTGATCGAAGCCGCGCTTACCTACGCCCGCCACAACCTGCCCATGTACAACAGCACGGAATTTAACCAGGGCATCACTAACGGAGCTGAATGGTATGTCATCACCGGCTCCATGCAGGATTGGAACTATGGCTTCACCGACTGCATGGACATAACCTTGGAGATTAGCAACAACAAATGGCCGCCAGCATCGCAACTGCCAACTTTCTGGGCGCAAAATCAGGAATCGATGCTGAGCTTTATGGAGTTCGCCCAACGCGGCATTCACGGCCTTGTTACTTCGCAGTCTGGAAGCCCGCTGAGCGCCACAATCACGGTTCAGGGCAACGCCAAGGTGATGCACACCGATCCCGCTGTGGGAGACTTTCACCGCTTGTTATTGCCTGGGACTTATACTGTTACGGCCTCCGCTCCGGGCTACCTGCCTCAAACTGTGGATATCACTGTGCCTGTCTCAGGTTCTGTTGAATACAACTTTGTGCTTGACGAAGCCCAGGCAGTTGACCTCATAGGTCAGCTTAGGGACATAGACGGCTTTGGAATACCCGGAGTGAGTGTGAGCATTGATACTGTGCCAGCCAGCAACGCAACCGCCGATGCCCTGGGCTGCTTCGTTTTCAGCGGCATCCCCGAGGGGCAGTATCATATAACTTTTAGGTCTGGAAACCAGTTGGTGCACGAACAGGACATCCTGCTCACGATGTTTAACAACCGTCTTGTTTTTGTGCAAATCGAACCGCAGCAAAGCTTTTACGACTCCTGCGAAAGCATCACCAACTGGACCGCCAACGGCCCTTGGGCAGCGGTGACCCACATGGGTGAGAGCGTGATAACAGATTCACCCTCTGGTAATTACGCCAATAATACTCTAAGAATACTTCGCATCACTAATCCTATCTCCTTGCAAAATATAATTGAACCAACGCTTAGCTTCAAGGCTGTTTACGATCTTGAAAACGGCTACGATTTCGTGCTGGTGCAGGCTTCGACCACTACCTCCAACTGGACGGAGCTGGGCCGGATTACCGGCACCCAGGCTGACTGGCAGGATTTCAGCTATTCCCTGCAGCAATTCTCAGGTCAGAATGTTTACATCCGCTTTGCTTTGGATTCTGACTGGAGCGTGAACGGCGATGGCATCTACCTCGATGATATAACCGTGGCTGGCATTGGGGCAGACCAGATTGTTTTTGGCGACGTGGACAGCGACGGGCTGATCAGTGTGAAGGACGCCCAGGCCGTGATCGATTACACTGTTGGTTTTGATCCCCTGCCCGATATCGACTCCCTGCCTTGGTCAACGGAACGGGTAACCGCTGCGGATGTTGACCTGAGCCTGGTTTTGGATTCCAAGGACGCCTGGTTGATAGGTCAGTATTTGTATGACCCAGAGTTCCGCTTTCAAGCCCAGAGTGGGGAAGAGGCTGTTTTGCCGTCCGTATCGCTGAATGCAGAGCATATCGACGACCCAAGTTTCATATATTATGTGGTGAGTGGAACTCCGGCAGGAGAGTTTTATTGCATAGACTGGCAACTGCTTCCCCAGGATGGCGTTACGAATTCGGAGGTCACCCCAAGCGGGGACATTTTCGACGGTATTTCAGCGTTCAACCCCCATCTGTTGAAATACGCCCATGCGCAGCTTGGAGGCAGCGGAAACCTGAGTTTCGCTTTTGCTTACAACACTTCCCTGCCTGGAATAAACCTTGCTTACAGCGTCAACGGCCAGTCCGATGTGCTGAATTTGCCATCCAGCGTGGCTAATGAAGACTTGGTAGAGCCTCCGGCTGTTTTTGTCCTTCAGCAGAATTATCCCAATCCCTTCAATCCGAGCACCCGGATCGAATTTTCCCTGCCTAAAGACCAAGAGGCCTGGCTGGGTATCTACAACACCCGCGGGCAGTTAATGAAAACATTGCTTAATGGACAGACGGCCAAGGGCAGCCATCAAACAGTCTGGAATGGACTGGACGACAATGGCCTGCCTGTGGCTAGCGGCATTTACCTCTGCAAACTTGTAAGTGGCGGCAAAAGCCAGGTCCGTAAAATGATCCTGATGAAATGATGGTACGCAAGATCCTTATTATATCCCTTGCTTTGCTTCTTTGCTTGGTTCTGAGCGCCTGCAAGCACAAGGAGAAAGAATCCGTGCCCGAAACCATGCCCGGCACAGAATTCCGCCATGACGCAACCCTGACGGTTTCAGCCCCGAACGGCAGCGTCAAAGCCAGGTTTGAAGTGGAGATAGCCGCCACTCCGGAAGCCACCATGCAGGGGCTGATGTACCGTGAGGAAATGGCCCCGGACCACGGCATGCTCTTTGATCCGGAAGGACTTTCAAACACCTATTTCTGGATGAAGAACACCTACATGCCGCTGGATATCATTTTTATTGACGCGGATCAGCGTGTTCTGAACATCGCGCGTGACACAGTGCCTTTCAGCACCGAACAGATAAAGCCGGACGGCATTTACAGATATGTTTTGGAGATCAATGCCGGCCTCGCCCAAAAACACGACATAGACGTCGGAGACAAGATAGAATGGACAACAGATTAGTAAGAACAATGGTATTGCTGCTCAGCCTTCTGGCTTTAAGCCTGTTTTTTTCCTGTGACAGGGAACAGGATTTCGAATCCGAACAAGGCACCGTGCTGGAACGGAAAACGTCCCGTGATAGGGACAGGCAGGATGAAGAGATTGGAATCGGAAACCTGAGTTCCCGAGACAGCCTGAAAAACGCTCAGAAAGCGGAAAAGACGAACTCAGGTTCATCGCCTCTGGCGAAGTTTGAATACA
The DNA here is from genome assembly GCA_012516855.1 of Candidatus Cloacimonadota bacterium. Classification (NCBI taxonomy): domain Bacteria; kingdom Pseudomonadati; phylum Candidatus Cloacimonadota; species Candidatus Cloacimonadota bacterium. Next base: position 22,602 of record JAAYWB010000066.1, on the reverse strand, counting down.
ACTGGTCAGATGCTTCCGGAATTCCAGACATCGTAATCGTTGTGGACGATTTTGGCAATAGCACTGCCCTGCTTGACGACTATGCCCAGCTTCCTTCCGAGGTGGTTTTTGCCGTGTTGCCCGATCTTCCAGTTACACAAAAATCTGGCCAGGTGGCTTCCCAAAACGGCCATGAAGTTATCATCCATGTGCCGATGCAGGCTGAAGGCGGCGGAAATCCCGGAAAGCGCTACATCAAAACAAGTTCCACCCAGGCAGAGATAGCGGAGTTGCTCACAGCCTTCAAAAGCCAGCTGCCCATGGCCATCGGAGCCAACAATCACATGGGCAGCGCGGTGACCGCCAACCGCGATGTGATGGAAATCGTTCTCAATGAGCTGCATGCCCACAATCTCTTTTTCCTGGACAGCTATACCTCCGGCTCCAGCAAAGGCCCTTCCCTGGCTCGCACCCTGGGCTATCCCGCCCTCAAGCGTGACATGTTTTTGGATGTGCCCGACAGTTCCGATGCCACCCTGGCTGCCAAGATCAATTCCCTCGGCAACTTCAAGGGTCGCCGTGAGCCCATCGTGATAATAACTCACTGCCACAATAGGGATAAACTAGCTGCCCTGCAAAAATTCATCGCCCAAATCAAGGGCATGGGACTAAAACTCACCACCCTCACCCGGGCCAGAAACATCTCCGCCTGAGCCTCATCAGAACAGGAAATATACAAAAGCTATCGTAGAAACACTATCCAAATCAACCCTGCCAGGGATATTTACCCGCGAAAAACGAAAACGATTCTTTATTAATCAGATACTTTTGGGGTGCCTTGTTGCCCAACCCCTTCCTCGTCAGCCTCAACCACGGCATCAATTTCGGTCTGTTCCGGATGTGCCTCCTGCCCGCCCCTGCCTTTGTGCATAAAACCGCGCTTGATCTCTATGGGGATCATGTCGATATTTCTTTTTTCCACCAGCACGGTGAGCGTGTCATTGGGTCTTATCTCAACCGAGCCGGAGGGGGCTATGACCTTGTCCTGGCGGTTGATAAAGGTGATCAGGGTGCCCGGCGGCAGATTCAGATCCTTCACCAGACAGGAACCCTCATAGAATTCAGCGTCGATAAAGACCTCGATGATCTCATAGTTGGTGTCCTGCACGGTCACAAGTTCCAACATCTTGGGCACCTTGTTGCGGTCTTTGGTGGTGAGCCCCAATTTGCGCGCCAGAGGCAACAGCGTCGTCCCCTGGAGCAGCATGGAGAGCGCCACATTGAAGAACACGATGTTAAAGATCACGTGTCCGCTGTCCAGCCCCGCCGCAGCCGGATAAGTGGCCAGCACGATCGGGACCGCGCCCCTCAAGCCCACCGCTGAAACAAAGAACTTCTCCTTGGGCTTCAAATTGGTGAACAGGGTGAGCAGCCAAACCATCAATGGCCTCGACACCAGGGTGAGGATAAGAAACACGATCACACCTGAATGCCAGATTTTCGAAAAGTCGCGCGGAAAAGCCAGCAGCCCCAGCAGGATAAACAGCCCCACGTTTGTGATGAAGGAAAGGATGTTGTTGAAGGCGAGCAAGCCCTTTTTGTAAGGGATCTGCCGGTTACCCATCACAAATCCGGCAAAGAAGGCTGAAAGCATCCCGCTGGCCTTGAACACTTCTGCCAGGCTGTAACTTAGCAACACGATGGAGAGCAGATAGATATAGAAATACTCCGCCTCGATGTGGCGGATTTTTTTGAAGACATACACCGCCGCAAAGCCGATCAGCACCCCGATTCCCGCTCCTCCTACCAACATCCATACAAAACTCAACACCGCCTTCAGCGTACTGGCCTCATACCCCGCAACCAGACTGACCATAAACGTGGTCAAAACCACCGCCATGGGGTCGTTGGATACCGATTCCAGCTCTGTGAGGGTGCGAACTTTGTTATCGACAGAGTGGCCCTTGAAGATGGCATACACCGCCGCGGCGTCTGTGGAAGAGATAATTGAGCCCACCAGCAGAGCCCTCAGAAAAGGCCATCCCGTTATCAGGTGAAAGAGCAATCCTGTCACCAGGGCGGTCAATATCACCCCCACCGTGGACATCAACAGCACGGGCTTGAACACTTGGCGGAAATGTTGCTTCTTGGTGCTGAAACCACCAATGAACAGGATGAACATCAACGCCACGTTTGCCACCTCTTTCACGAAGCGCGCGTTGTCAAGATAGATGAGCCCGGTTACGTCGCTGCCAAAGACAATGCCGATGAACAACGATAGAATGATGACCGGCACATTCACTTTGTGAAACACGCTGGCCATCAATACCAGAGTCAGCAACACCACGGCAGCTATGAGCATATATTACACCATATCATTATTTTGGCAGCAGCAAATTGTCCGATCGTCCGACCCAAATCACGCTGCTGCGAGCTTTTGTGCAATTCTGAGAGAAGCTCAGTTTCGGTCAAGACAAAATATTATTCCCCGCCCCGAAATCAGTTTTGGGAGCTGTTAGGAGCGCGTCAGGCCCAATACACGTATTTCAGTTAAGCTGAGTTTGCATCAATGGGCTGAAACCAACGTCTAAAAGAGTAAGACGGTTTTTCTTTGACATGATTTCCACTTCAATCCGGTTCCTCCTTAACGCGCGTGCATCCGCCGCTTGTCCGCCTCCCGGAAGATGCCCGCACCCGATGCGGGGATTGGGCGGGTGGCTCCCAATGTCCAAATCAGGGAGCGATAACAAGGAGCAGGGAAAATAGGCCTTCACCATTTTCTTTGATTAGCTCGAATCCAGAGTGTGGTTTGTGAAGAAAATCAATCCATACACAGAGATGTGAACGGGAAAACCCAAATGATGATACCCTGTTCAAAAAACAGGGGTATGTGAGCGGGATTTTTCGCTTGACAGAAAAAGCGGCCTCAAAAAGTCTGCCTAAACTTGATAAGTTAATGAACAGCGCCGGGGGCGTAGTTCAGTTTGGTTAGAACGTCTGCCTGTCACGCAGAAGGCCGCGAGTTCGAGTCTCGTCGCTCCCGCCATAATACTCGGATGCCGGAAACGGCATCTTTTTTTTTGAGGGAGAGCGGATCCCTCCTGACCGGGAGACCTGAACGAATGAGAGAGACAAACGAACACGAGTGCATGCATTTCCAAAAAATGGAAGGCCAGGCTGTGCGCTGTTTGCTTTGCCCGCATTGCTGCCATCTGGAGGTGGGGGAGAGTGGGCTTTGCCGCGGGCGCAAGAACATCGACGGCAAGCTGATAGCGGTCAATTATGCCCGCAGCATCGGAATGGCGCTCGATCCCATCGAAAAGAAGCCTCTCTATCATTTCCGCCCCGGTTCGAAAATCGTATCCTTGGGTTCAAATTCCTGCAACCTAAGCTGCTTTTTCTGCCAGAACTCCGAAAGCAGCCAGCAAGGATGCCCAACCATTATTATTAGCCCGATGGAACTGAAGGAACTGGTGCTGAGGAAATGCGGGGACGGGCCACTGCAGGTTGCGTTCACCTATACAGAACCGCTTACCTGGTATGAATATGTTTACGATTTCGCGCGCCAGGCGCCAGAGGTTGACATCGTGCTGGTGACCAACGGTTTCATCAATCCGAAACCCCTGGATGAACTGTTGCCCCATATCAAAGCGATGAATATAGACCTCAAATCGATTCGCCCGGATTTTTACGAAAAACACTGTGAAGCACGCCTGGGGCCTGTTCTGAAGAGCATTGAGAGGGTGATGGGGGAGGGCGTGCATCTGGAACTGACCAATCTGCTGATTCCCGGGTTGAACGATTCAGAAGCCGAGATCAAAGAACTGGTGGATTATGTGGCAGGCCTGGACAGGAGGATACCGCTGCATTTTTCAGCTTATCATCCCGCTTTCAGGTCTCAAATCCCGTCAACCCCGGAAAGCACGGTTCTTCAGGCTTGCCGGATCGCCTCAGGCAAGCTGGATTATGTTTATGCCGGCAACATCCTTTCCGCGGAGTTCCACGCCACCCTTTGCCCGAAATGCTCTTCGGAAGTTATTTCCGCGCGCAGACAGCCGCTTGCCCTGAAAGCCGGCAGATGCTGTTCCCACTGCTCCCAGCCGATCTATGGGGTGTTTTGATGTTACGTCGCCTGCGGGAATATATGAGCCTCGCAGATTTTCTGCTGATCCTGGCCGTTCTGGCAGCCATCATTGCCAGTGCCTTCATTTTCATAAAGAAAGAGGATCAGCGACGGGTTTACATATATAAGGATAACTTGGCCTTTGGCTCCTATCCTCTGAACCAGGACCGCGTTGTCCGCATAGACGAGCATAACACGGTGGAGATCAAAAACAGCAAAGTGCGGATGCTGTCAGCAGATTGCCCTGACCATCGCTGCGTAAAACAGGGAGCTGGAGACGTGCTTCCGATTGTTTGCCTGCCAAACCGGGTGGTGGTGGAAATCCGCTCCCGGAGCGCTGAGCGCGGCCTGATAGTCCAGTGAGGCATACTTAATGCTCAATTTCGCCATTTACGTTTCCGACCACGGCTTTGGACATGCAACCCGGATGGCCGCTCTGGCGGAGGAATTTATCCGCTTCGGCATCTTCACGCACATCCGCAGCGCCAGGCCGGAATTCCTCTGGCGCACTCTTGACCCAAATTACAGCGAAATCCACCCCCAGGCCTGTGATGTTGGTGTTAAGCACGGAAAAAACCTCGGCATCGATCTGGAGGCAACCCGGACCGCTCTGTTGGACTTGATGGGGAGAAGGCTGGAAATTGTGGAAGAAGAGGTGGATTTTCTGCGCAGGGAAAAGATCGACCTGATAATTGCCGACATTCCCTGGCTGTCTGTGGAAGCTGGCACCTACGCAGATGTCCCGGTTTTCGCCATTTCCAATTTCGACTGGCTGTTTATTTACGAGCGCCTGTTCCATGGTCTCAAGGATATGAGGCCGGTACTGAACACCATCTTTGGTCTCTATCAGAGGGTGGACCGCGCTTTTCGGCTGCCGCTGAGCTCGCCTCAGAGCATGGGGAGTTTTCGCAAAATAGAAAAAACCGGGCTGTTGGCTCGCAAAAGTAAGCCAAACCCTGATTTGAAAAAGGATATTGGCATTGATTCAGAGAAGCCCCTTTTGGTATGTTCCTTTGGAGGGGCGGGGGAGATGGAGATCGAACTGAAGAAGCTTTGCGCCGCTTTTGATGGAACCGTTGCCAGCACCTTGGACCAGACTGGGGGACCTAACCATTTCCGGGTCAGCCAGGATGATGATTTTTCCGCCCTGATTTCCGTGGCGGACATACTGCTGACCAAACCCGGTTATGGCAGCTTCGCGGAAGCCATTCAAAACGGAAAACACCTCATCTTCAGCCCCCGCACCAACTATCCCGAGGAGGATGTCCTGATCCGAGGCATCGCCAGCTATCCAGCCAAAACTGAATTGCCGCATTTGCTGCTTTCCAAAGCTGAGTGGAAAAGCGTTTTTGGAACAATTCGAGACCAGAAGCCGGCAAAAAAGGTTCCCAATGCCAATGCTGCCATCGCATCGCTGATCATCCAACGCTTCATGGAACAAAAGCATGGCGGCAAGAAGCTGATTTCGGTCTTTGATGTGGGGTCCAACAATCTAAACTACGCGCTCTGCGAATCCGGGCAGGCGGTGCCCATCCATACAGCGCAGATAAAAACCGGTCTGGGGCAAAAGTATCATGAGATGCAGGACGGACGTGTGATAATTCCTGCCAGGCAAATTGCAGAGTTCAAGCGCTCGGTTTCTGCTTTTATGCGTTTTGATCGTGATATTGCCTCCAGAAAACAGGTGCTCGCAACAGGAATCCACCGCCGGGGTGATTTCAGAGATGACCTTGCTGCCTGGTTTCAAAAGCGTTGGAACGCACCCTACAAAGTGCTCAACGGCTGGGAAGAAGCTGAACTGGCAGCCCTGGCAGCCCTGGATTTAATTCCACAGGACAGGCAGGCTGTCATTATCGATATTGGTGGTTTTTCAACCGAGATAGTTTCCAAGGGTGACAATAATAAACCACCGATGACAAGCTTGCCGATTGGATTGCTTACTCTCAACCAAGCCCAGCAAGAAGGAGTTGACGTTAAGAAGCTGATTCGGCGCCACTTGAAAGAGGTTCCGGATACCAAACCGGACCTCGTGATTTGCGTGGGGCTGTCTGCCGTTTTCCTTGCCAAGATAATCAAACAGATACCCAAATACCAACCTGAGAAAATCCACGGCTTGACCATTTCCAGACAGGAACTGGAGGAGTTCATAAATCTTGCCGCTGGGGACGAAACAGACGAAATACAACGCTGGTCTGTGGAAAAGCAATCCCTTCCTTTTCTAAGACTCAGCGCCCTCTTTTACACGCTTCTGCTGGACAAATTCTGCGCTTCGGAATTTATTGTTTGCCATCATGGAATATCTAGCGGATACAATCTTTGGAAGAAACACAAGCGCCAAAGGAATGAAGTTTTACATTGAAACCTATGGCTGCCAGATGAACGTATCGGACAGCGAATTGGTCAGTTCCATACTGATTGGCGCCGGATGGGAGATTGCCTCCAGTATTGACACTGCCAACCTCATCCTCTTCAATACCTGCTCTGTGCGCAAACACGCCGAAGACAGGGTGTTGGGGCGTATTTCCAATGAATTGCACCGCAAATCACAAAACCCAGAACTGAAAATCGCCGTGATCGGTTGCATGGCTCAAAGAATGGGGCAGAGGCTGCTGGAAAACGATATCGGAGTGGACTTTGTGGTTGGGGTGGACCAATATCAAGAGCTTCCTGCTTTGTTGAGTCAAGACAGCGGAGTGGAAACGGAATTCAACTATCAGCAGATCTATCCCGGTCTGCGTCCCCTGCATGGTGACAAAACCTGCGCTTTCGTTACCATCATGCGAGGCTGCGACAATTTCTGTTCCTACTGCATCGTGCCACACGTACGGGGACGTGAACGAAGCGTGGATTTCCAGCAAATCACTTCAGAAGTTCGTGAATGCGGTAACAAGGGATTGAAAGACGTTACTTTACTTGGACAGAATGTCAATTCCTACAGTTGGGGTGATTTCGACTTTCCACGTTTGCTGAAGGATCTGAACAATATTGATTCCATATATAGGCTCCGTTTCATCACTTCCAATCCCAAAGACCTTTCAGATTCTCTAATTGAGACTATGGCCTGCAGCGATAAGGTTTGCGAGCATCTCCATCTTCCTCTGCAGAGCGGCAACAACTCTGTTCTGAAAGCCATGAACCGCAAGTACACGATCGAGAAATACTTGAAGCTGGTGGACAAACTGAGAACTTCCATACCCGGAATTGCCCTTACCACAGACCTGATAGCCGGCTTTCCCGGTGAAAGCGAAGCTGATTTCGCTGATACTCTGGATGTTATGAGTGAAGTAAATTTTGACTATGCCTTTTGTTTCAAATACAGCGAACGCGAAGGCACATCCGCCTGCAGTTTGCCAGGCCAAATACCGGAAACGGAACGACTGAAACGCCTGCAAAAGATGATCGAGCTACAACGCAAAATCACCCTGGCTAAGTTTTCCGCCCAAGTTGGCAAAACTGTGGAGGTCTATGTGGAAAGCATCAGCAAAAAATCTGATAAAATGGTTTCCGGCAAAACCCGCGATTACAAGATCGCCGTTCTGAGCGGGAGCGTCAATGACATCGGCAAACTCAAAACGGCCAAAGTGATCAAAGCCACGCCAGGGACTCTGATATGCTAATGACCCACGGCCTATATGAACATACTGATAAGACATGTTATGTAAACTTGCATGCAGAGAGGTTAATTCGTTGAGATTCAGCATACTCTCCCCCACGATATTGATAAGGAATGTAATATGAAAAGCATGACAGGCTATGGAGTTGCCAAGGTTCATTCCAATGACATCGATCTGGAAATCGAACTGAAATCCGTCAACGGAAGATATCTGGACCTGAGGCTCTACCTACCGCGTGAAATTAGTTTTTTCGAACACATCCTTCGCAAACAAATAGCAGCTACTCTTAAACGGGGAACCGTCGAAGCCAGGATCAATTTCACCGACCATCGCGAACCTCGTCTCCTGCTTAACAAAGCAAAGCTTGAAAAATATCATGCGATTGTTGAAGAGGCAGCCTCCGTCTTGGGCATGACTGGACAGGTATCCCTTGAATTTCTGTTGAATGAACCAGGGATCATTGAAAACGCCAATAACCTTGATGAGGACAGGGTACTTAATGAAATGCTTCACAATACCTTGGACAAAGCGTTGGCGAACCTCGTAAAGTCCCTTTCAGCCGAAGCAGATAACATCACCCAGGTGCTTAGCGATTCCTGTGAACATATGCTGGAAGCCCTATCTGCTATCGAGGCACTGATAAAACCATATAAGGAAGAACTGTTCGAGAGCATGAAAACACGAACTGCTGAACTGCTTAATTCTTTCTGTACAGAAAATCTGGAGCAGAGGCTGATTCAGGAACTGGCTATCTATATAGACAGATATGACATTCAGGAAGAGATTTCCCGCTTGCGCAGCCATATCTCCACCCTGCTAAGCGCAATTGAAAAGGACGAGGATAACGGCAAGACTTTGAATTTCATTCTGCAAGAAATGCAGCGTGAAGCAAATACCTTAGGTTCGAAGTTCTCTACAACCAAAACCTACACCCATATCCTCATCCTCAAAGAAGAGGTGGAAAAATGCCGGGAGATTGTGCAGAATGTCGCCTGAACCATTATTAACATGGCGCTCCTGGCCATTTGTGGAGCGACCGAAGGCTTCTGTCCTGTTGCTGGCCTTTCTCATATTTCTGGCTTGGTTTCTCTGGAATCTGGCTGTAAAACAATGGCAACAGCCTTGGTTCTATTTTCTGGGGATGTTGCTTGTTTTGGGCAACCTTCTCCCCTACTTCATTCCAACTACCTATTATCTGTTTGAATATGAGATAGTTATCTACTATCTGTTTCTAAAGATCGCGCGCCGTTACGAGGATTTCGGCTGTTTTTACTGCGACAAGCGTGGCATTATGCTCAGCACTTTCAAGCTGCCCCGGCGCCTGGATGCCTTCAGAGGTCAGTCATTGCGTTTTTCCAAAAACCGGAAGGAGAAGGAGCAACTCATAGAGATCCTTACCCGCAAGATTGGCAAACAGTATTAGGGGTACAGATTGAAAAACATGATTATTTACGAACGGTTGACCGAGCTGTTCTCCCGAAACTATAATAAGCCATTGTCATACAACGAAATAGTTGGAGAGCTTAAGCTCAATAAAAAAGAGAAATCACTGCTCTCTGAGACCCTGCAGGAGATGGTGTCTGAAGGAACAGTTGCCAAGAAGAGCCGCAAATTCAGCCTAATCATTAGTAAAAAGACACGGGTGGCTCCTGAATCAAAACCCCTAAATCCCAAATTGATTGAGGGCGTTTTCGACGCAACCCCGCTGGCAAAGAACCTATCCTTCGCCTTTGTGCGCACGGAAAAGGGGGATTATTTCATCAGCGCTGAAGACACACTTAATGCCTATCACGGCGATGTGGTCAACATCGAACCGATTTTACGCAAGGGAAAGGCAGACCGCGCTTTCGTTCGCAAGATAGTGAAACGGGCAAACGACATCCTGGCAGGTGACCTCCGCTTCAGCGGACAGCGACTTATCTTTATCAGCAGCAACCTAAAGATCCACAACTGGTTTGAGGTAAGCGATGCAGGCGACGCCAAAGAAGGCGAGAAAGTGGTATTGCAGGTAAGCAACTGGGGAAATCCGGTGCTGGGCAAGATTCCGGTGGGCAATGTGATTGAGGTTTTGGGTCCAGCCGGTAATCCGCAGGTGGAGTTGATGGCTGTGATCCGCCAATACCAACTACCGCTACAGTTTTCTGAGGAAGTGATTGCCGAGGCTCAGAAAATCGAAGTTGAAATCCCTGCCGAAGAATACCGTAAAAGGCTTGACCTGCGCGAGCTATTCACGTTCACCATCGATCCATCCTCCGCGAAAGATTATGATGATGCCATCTCGCTGGAAACAACTTCCAGGGGCTGGCGGCTTTATGTTCATATCGCTGACGTTGCCCACTACGTGAAGCCAGGCAGCGCCATCTTCACCGAATCGGCAGCTCGCGGCAACAGCTTTTACTTTCCCAAAAAAGTTATACCGATGCTGCCGGAATTGCTTTCCAACAAGGTTTGCAGCTTGCGCCCGGACGAGGAGAAACTAACCCTCACGGTGATCACGGAGTTCGACAGTAATGGCAGAATTCTGGACCAGAAAATGGCTGAGACTGTTATCCGCAGCAACCACCGCCTCTGCTACGAACAGGTGGATAGCCTTTTTGATGATGGTCAGACCGACTTGCCTGCTGAACTAACTAATGTCCTTATGGAAGCGCGCAAGCTTTCAGCTTTACTTACCCAAAAACGCCTGGATGAGGGCTACATTTTCTTTGACCTGCCTGAACTTGAGTATGAATATGACGACGAAGGCCTGATTCGCAGGTTCAACCTAGCGGAGGAAACAGAATCGCACAAACTGATCGAGAACTTCATGTTGATAGCCAACGAATATACGGCAAAAAAACTCACGCAGCTCTCCCCCACCACCCTGTACCGCATCCACGAGGACCCTGACACTGAAAAGATCGAAAAACTGGCTGAACTCCTGGCTCATTACGGCATTACCTATTATGATCGTGGCTCAATGAACTCCTCGCTGCAATATCTGCTAACCACCCTACCTGGACCTGACTACCACAGGGTTTTCGACCACATTATCCTGCGTAGCATGAAAAAGGCCAAATACTCTACCCAGCACATCCGTCACTTTGGCCTGGGCATGGAAACCTACACCCACTTCACCAGCCCCATTCGCCGTCTCTGCGACCTGCTCATTCACCACCTCTGCAAAACCTATATCCTCAAATCCAGCTCAGCGCAATTCTCTGCTGAAACCCTGCGTCATTATGCCTATGTGGCATCAGAGCAGGAACTGAGGGCTGACCAGGCTGAACGGGACATAGAACGCAACTACAGCATGGCCTACATGAAGAAACAAGTCGGCGAACGTTTCAGCGGCATAGTGGTTTCCGCCAAATCCGCCGGCCTTATCATCCGGCTTAACGAAATCCCCATCAGCGCCATCCTGAGAGCAGCTGATCTTCCTGGCGGCAGATGGCAATACCGTGACAGGGAAATGCGCTTTGTAAGCACTTCCAGCAATAACTACTTCCAGCTAATGGATAAAGTATTGGTTCAGATAATGGATGTTAGTGACGATATATATTTGGAATTACAGAATGTGCCAAACTCCCATCAACATATTGCCATGGCATTGCCAAAAATCGCCACCGCATCCTCCGACAAATGCTTAGGACAAAAAGATAGATCCCGGCAAAGAAATGCCATTGACTATAATGGCGGGCGCAAAAAGATGGTTAGAACATCAAAAAAGCGCAAGAGAAAGAGATGAAAAAACCGATCGGGATATTCGATTCCGGGGTGGGAGGCCTCACAGTTTACAAGGCGATCCGATCCGCGTTTCCGAAAGAAGATCTGATCTATTTTGGCGACACGGCAAGGGTTCCTTATGGCCCCAAATCCCACAATACCATCATTGAGTATTCGGTTCAAAACGCCCGTTTCCTGCTTCAGAAAGGCATAAAGATCCTGATCGTAGCCTGCAACACCTCTTCCGCAGTAGCCTTGCAGGACCTTGAAGCCTTGACCGACATACCCATCATCGGTGTGATCGGCCCCGGCGCCGAAATGGCAGCCAAGCTCACACGTTCAAAAAGGATTGGAGTGATTGGAACCGAAGGCACGGTGCGTTCTGAAGCTTACAGTCGGGCCATAAGTGAGATCTTGCCGGAAGCGGAGGTTTTTTCCCAAGCCTGTCCCCTCTTCGTTCCGCTGGTGGAGGAAGGCTGGCTGGAACATCCCACAACGCGCCAGATCGTGCACGAATACCTTGATCCATACAAAGAAGTGGATATCGACACCCTGGTGCTCGGATGCACCCACTACCCTCTGCTGAAGGAAATGATTGGAGAAGTGCTCGGCCCCAAAGTTTCCCTGGTGGACAGCGCCGATGCCATCGCCAACTATCTGAGGTCGCTTCTGCCCATGGATAATGACGGCTTGGGCGGCACAGACAAGTTTTTCGTTAGCGACAACGAGCATAAATTCGCCCAGATAGCGGGACGCATTCTGGGCACAGAGCCAAGCCAGCTGCATCGTGTGCGCCTGTTCGAAAGCTGGTTTGAGTAAAATAAAGGATAAAGGATTTTGTATGGAACCCCTCATTTTAACAGCAGCAATCACCGGAGCGGAAACAACCCGCGCTGACCAACCCAACCTTCCCATCACGCCTGAAGAACAGGCGGCAGACGCCTTGGCTTGTTATGAAGCCGGCGCGAGAGTGATCCACCTCCATGTCCGTGACGACGAAGGCAATCCCACCCAGAGCATGGAGAGGTTTAAGGCGGCTATCGAAGCCATTAAGGAAGCTGCCCCCGAACTGGTTATCCAGATCAGCACAGGAGGTGCTGTGGGCGAAGCTTTCGAAAAGCGTCTGGCGCCCTTGGAACTGAAACCGGACATGGGAACGCTCAACGCCGGCACTCTGAATTTCGGCGATGACGTTTTCATCAACTATCCCAATGACATTGTTCGCCTGGCAGAGGCTTTCAAGGTTTACGGTGTGGTGCCGGAGATTGAAGTTTACGAATCCGGCATGATCGACTACGTGGCCAAACTGGTGAAAAAGGGCATCATCACCCACACTCCGCTGCACGTTCAGTTCGTGCTGGGTGTACCCGGCGGGATGAACGGAACCCCGAAGAACGTGCTCTACATGAAGCACCATCTAAAAGAACTGATCCCATCTGCAACCTGGGCGGTGGCGGGAATTGGCCGCTTCCACATCCCTGCCTCGCTTACCGCAATGGTCAATGGCGGACACATCCGCGTCGGTTTTGAAGACAACATTTTCTATCACAAAGGCGTGATTGCGGAATCCAATGCCCAATTGGTAGCGCGCATGGCCCGCATCGCCGCAGAGATCGGGCGTCCCCTTGCCACTCCGGCGCAAACGCGCTCCTTACTTGGCTTGCCGGAGCGGTGATGGTCATAAGCGATAATGCCAAAGTGGTTTTGGAGCGGCGATATTTCCGCAAGAACGAAGCCGGCGAGACCATTGAAGACTGGAACGCCCTGATCAGTCGCGTGGCAAAGAATATCGCCGGTGGAGACGTGGAGAAAGAAAAAGCCTATAAGGAACTGCTTGATTCAGGTTACTTTCTACCCAACTCCCCCACTTTGATGAACGCTGGCAATGATCTGCAACAACTTTCCGCCTGTTTTGTGCTTCCCATCGAAGACAGCATGGAAAGCATCTTCGAAACGGTGAAAAACGCCGCCCTTATCCACAAAAGCGGCGGTGGAACCGGCTTTTCCTTCAGCCGGCTGCGCGAAGCAAATGCCCGGGTTCGTTCCACCAACGGCGTTTCCAGCGGCCCTATTTCTTTCATGAAAGTCTTCAACGCCGCCACGGATGCCGTGAAGCAAGGCGGAACCCGGCGCGGGGCCAACATGGCCATCCTCAATGTGGACCATCCCCAAATCCTGGATTTCATCAAATGCAAAGCAGATACTAGCGAACTCACCAATTTCAACCTCAGCGTTGGCATCACGGAAACCTTCATGCGGGCTGTGGTTGACGACGCTGAATACGACCTGGTCTCCCCCCGAAACGGGAAGGCAGTGGGACGGTTGAAAGCGCGTGACGTCTTCAGCCTGATAGTGGACATGGCCCACAAGAACGGCGAACCGGGCATCGTTTTTTTGGACAGGATAAACGCCGCCAACCCCACACCCCACATAGGCAGCATCGAATCCACCAATCCCTGCGGCGAACAGCCACTACTGCCCAATGAGGCCTGCAACCTGGGCTCCATTAACCTGGCTGCGCTGATCAAGGACGGCAAGGTCGATTGGGAGCTGCTAAGGGAAGTCACGCGGCTGAGTGTGGATTTTCTGGATGACGTGATTGACCGCTCGAAATTTCCTCTGGACCAGATCGACGAAATGGTTAAGGCCAACCGCAAGATCGGGTTGGGCGTCATGGGCTGGGCTGACCTTCTCTATCAGTTGAATATCCCCTACTCCAGCGACCAGGCGGTGAACCTGGCTGGCGAACTGATGGAATTCATCGATTTTGAAGCCAAGCAGCGCTCTGTCGAACTGGCCGAGGAAAAAGGCAGTTTTCCCAACTTCCCTGGTTCCATCTATTCCACCCGACACCTGAGCCGTAAAACCAAGCTGAAGGATTGGGACGCGCTGGGCAAGGATATCGCCGAAAAGGGCATCCGCAACGCAACCCTCACCACCATCGCTCCCACCGGCACCATCAGCATGATCCTGGATACTTCCAGCGGCATCGAACCCCAATTCTCTCTGGTCTATGTAAAAAATGTGATGGATGGTGACAAACTGCTCTACGTGAACAAATGGTTCCGCAAGGCCTTGGAGGAAGCAGGCATGCATAGCCAGGAACTGCTGGAGAAAGTGGCGCAGGCTGGCAGCATCGCTGACATCGAAGAAGTCCCTGCCGCCATTCGCGATATCTTCCTCACTGCCCACGACATCAGTCCCGAGTGGCACATCCGCATGCAGGCTGCTTTTCAGCAATACACGGACAACGCCGTAAGCAAAACCATCAATTTCCCCAACTCCGCAACCGTGGAGGACATCCGCATCGCCTACGAACTGGCTTATCAGCTTGGCTGCAAGGGCCTGACGGTCTATCGGGACGGCAGCCGTGAAAACCAGGTGTTGTGCAGTGGAAGCAGTCCCCAGTCCAGTGAACGCAAGGTGGCTCCTCGTAGCCGGCCCGAGGTTACACATGGAGTCACGCAGCGACTGGAAACTGGTTGCGGGCATATGTATGTGACCATCAACACCGATGAATACGGAGCCTGTGAAGTGTTCGTGCAAATGGGCAAAGTGGGAGGCTGCGCCTCCGCTCAACTGGAGGCAATCGCCCGGCTTTCCTCCCTGGCCCTGCGCTCGGATATTAAGCTGGAAGCCATCATCCGCCAGTTGAAAGGCATCCGCTGCCAATCGCCCATGTGGAACAAAGGCAGGATGATAACATCCTGCGGAGACGCTGTGGGCCATGCCTTGGAGACCTTCCTTGCCACTTGGAATGGCAGCAGCCTGAAAGCCGTCCATATCGTCGGAGGCGAACCAGAAATTCTTGAGGCCGGTGCCAAGACCTCGATAGCGCTTTGCCCGGATTGCGGTTCTTCCATCGAACACACTGAGGGTTGCCTGAAGTGCCCTTCCTGCGGATGGACCAAATGCTGACCAACTCTTTAACCTTATACACTAGGGAGTGAAAATGCGCTGTAAACACTGTGACGCCCGCCTGGCCGCCCATGACTTTTGGTGCGCCAACTGCGGCAAACAGACCAAGGTGGTAACTCAGGATCTTTCCTCTTGGAACAGCCTGACAAGGACCTGGAG
Source organism: Candidatus Cloacimonadota bacterium (assembly GCA_012516855.1). NCBI lineage: Bacteria > Pseudomonadati > Candidatus Cloacimonadota > Candidatus Cloacimonadota bacterium. The sequence goes on along the minus strand of JAAYWB010000066.1, from coordinate 7,104 downwards.
CAAATACAATCCCCTCAAAGGATTGAACATCCCCGCCGCCGCTTTTCCGGTGCTTGCCGGAGTGCTTCCCTGCCTCGCCCTGCTGTTCGCGCTCAACGCCTTCGGACGCCTTAACCTCTCTCAGAATCAAGCAACTGGCAGTATGCTGTTAAACCTGTTTATCACATCTGCAGGCCTATCCATCTTTCTTCCCATCCTCTTGATCCCCTACAAACCGGCTTGTGCGGAACCGGGATACACAATAACTCTCAAGGATATGCTGGCTGGAATGAGGCAGTATCCCCGTTATCTGGTCCTGGTTCTTATATCTGCCCTGTTTTTCGTGATCATCCACCTGATTTGCTTTGGCCTGCCCCAGTTCAGTAGTGATCCCATCCTGCGCCTGGTCTGGATAGTTCTGGTAAATTACTTCCTGGCTGTGTTCCTGCCCGTGCCTGTGCTGATGCAGCGCCTCAACCTGAACTCCTGGCAAGCTGCCAAGCTGTCTTACCGGAAGTTCCACGTTGTGCGCTGGCAGCTCTATCTTCTGGGCCTTATCCTGGTGCTGATGAACCTTGTTGCCACCGCGCTGGTCTTGGTGCCATTGATAATCACACTGCCACTTTCCTGGTTCGCTGTGCGGGATTACGTGGATCTCCTGCTGGAATATGAAATAATCCGGGAATACAAATAGGGGGCAGTTTTGACCAAAAAGGAAATCACTTCCCTGATTCTGCTTCTGGCCGTGATCGCTTACGGGGCATGGACCTGGTTCCACCGTTCCTACCGCGACACCAGGCTGGACCAGGATTTAATGGACACCGTGGTGACCATCTCGGCTAAATCCAAAAGCAAGAATGTGGGCTCGCAAATCGACTCTGTTTTCGCCTACATGCACACCCTGGAAGCCAAATTCAACGATTACGACCCCGCCAGTTGGGTCTCGAAGGTCAATTCCGCCAATGGTAAAGCGGTGCCGATGGATCCTGACGCCTACGAGCTTCTCTGTCTGGCTGACAGCCTTTACCAGCTTACCGACGGCGCTTTCGACATCACCATAAAACCCCTTTACGACCTATGGGGATTCAGCCGTCCCGTGGTGCAGGGAGATTCGCTGCCCCTGATGCCGCCGGATTCGCTGGCGATTAAGGAAACCTTGAAAAAAGTGGGTTTCAACCGGGTGCGCTTCAACCAAAAACGGATCATCATGCCCCGCGGCATGCAGATAACTTTCGGCGCGCTGGCCAAGGGTTATGTGCTGGACAAGGCGCGTGAGTTCATGGAAAATGATAAATTCATCAGCGGTCAGATCGACTGCACCAGTGGCATGACCTTTTTCGGCCAGCCACTTGGCCAGATCGTCAGTGTGCGCCATCCCCGGGCGAACCAGCAGCAGCAAACCATTGGTAACTTCAAGATCCAAAACGGTTCCCTGAGCACTTCCGGGGATTACCAGCAATTTTTTGAGTATGAAAACCGCCGCTATCACCACATCTTGGACCCCGAGACAGGTTATCCGGTGGAGAATGTCTTTTCCGTGACTGTCATCCATCCTTCCGCGGCTTGGGCGGACGGTCTCTCCACGGCTCTTTTCCTGCTGCCGCCCGAGACAGCGATAGAAAGGCTCAAGCGCTATCCCGAAAGCAACGCTGTCATCTTTTACCAGTCCAACGGCCAGATCGTTTCCCTGAAGAGCCTTGGCATGAAAGAATTGGAGTGGCACGACGAAGGATGAACATCCCTGACCTCCAGTCTCAAACAGACCTACGTCACATTGGCATCGACAAGGTGGGCGTGAAGGGCATCCGCTACCCCATCATGGTGGATGACCGAGACAACAAAACCCAATCCACCATTGGCGAATTCAACATCTATGTGGACCTTCACCACAGCAAGCGTGGCACCCATATGTCCCGCTTTCTGGAGGTGCTGAACCGCTATCACCGCGACGCCATCATCGGCCAGCTCGATAAACTCCTGCTGGAGCTGAAATCCCTTCTCAAGGCCGACGCCGCCTACATCGACATCGTTTTCCCATATTTCCTCCAAAAGCGCGCCCCGGTCTCCGGAATCAGTTCCCTGATGGATTACCAATGCTTTTTCAACGCTTCCTTCGCGAAAGACTACAAGCTTTGGATCGGGGCCGTGGTGCCGGTGACAGCGCTCTGTCCCTGCTCTAAGGAGATTTCGGAAGCCGGAGCACACAACCAGCGCTCCCTGGTGACCATTAAGGTGCGCTATACTGGCTTAGTTTGGCTGGAAGAGTTGATTTGCATCGCCGAGGAGGCTTCCAGTTGCCAGGTCTATCCCCTGCTGAAGCGCCCCGACGAAAAGTTCGTCACTGAAACCGCCTACTCCAGGCCCCGCTTCGTGGAAGACATCGTGCGCGAGGTCACCCAAAAGCTGGAAGATGACCCCCGCGTGCTTGAGTTTTACGTGGAAGCGGATAGTTTTGAATCCATCCACAACCACAACGCCTACGCGATGGTTTACCGCCCGGGGCGTGATTGAGACCGGTCCCGCCGATTTTGCCTGATTTTCATTTTCAGCCTGCTGTTTCGGGTTTTCTTCCCAATCGGCTGAAGTACATCCTGAGTTCGGATGCTTCCAACCCCGTGCTCTGCCTGCAACTCTACATCCGGGTCGGCAGTGCCTGGGAGACGGAGCGCGAAGCCGGCTATTCCCATTTCATGGAACACCTGGCCTTCAAATCCACCCGAGATTTCGGCTACAACCAGATAACAAGCTTCGTGAACGGCCTGGGCGGCTCCATCAACGCCTACACGGATTTTGACTGCACCTGCTACTATCTGCTGCTGCCCTCGGAGTATTTGGCTGAAGGTTTGAAAGTCCTGTCTGAATTGGCCATGCATCCAACTTTCACTGCGGAAGACCTGGCCATGGAAAAAGACATCATCATCGAGGAGATGGAGCAGAACAGGAACGATCCGGAGATTGATTTTCTCGATTTCATCCAGGCCTCCGCCTTTAAGCGCAACCCTTTGCGCCTTCCCGTGATGGGCAGAGCGGCCTCTTTGAAAAAAGCCCGCCTCGCTGATTTAAAAGCCTTTCACCGTAAATACTACCAGCCTGCGAACTCCTTTCTGGTGGTCGTGGGTGATTTCGACCGCTCCACGGCGGAACAGGCTTTGGGGGAATGCTTCGGCCCCTGGCAGAACACAGCTTCGCTTCCCCGCACTTATGACGGGAGCTTTTCAGAGCCAGAAACACCGGACCAGCCTGTGGTCTGGCGCGAACACAAGCAGAAATTCCTCACATACATATTGCCCGAACTCTGTGACACCCATCCCGACAGCGATTCCCTGCTGATCGCCTTGCGCTATCTGGCCGTGGGCCGTCCCTCGCGGCTGTTCAAACGCCTTGTGGAGGAAGACAAACTGGCCTCTTCGGTGAAGGTTTCATCTCTCAGCGGAGTGATGAGCGGTGTTTCAGCCATCGTGGTCTCCCCCATGGGCAAAAACAACGTGGACAGGATCCAGTCGGTCTTTCAGCAGGAATACCGGGCTTTGCTTGAAGGGAACGTCGATCCAGGCGAAATCGCCCTGGTGAAGCAGGACATCATCAACACCTGGCGCTATGGCTTTGACGGCGTGGAAAACCTCGCCGGAATGCTGGGAGCCGAGGAATTCATCTCCGGCTACGAAGAGCTGTATAAATACGACAGGCAAATCCTGTCCCTCGGTCTGGAAGACGTGCTGAAAGCCGTCCGGAAATACTGGCAGCCCTCCAGTCTGCAAATCATCCATCAATCCCCCCAAGCGGCGGATTTATCCCTGTCCGTCCCCATAATAAAAAACTCAAAGAAAAGCCCTGCTAAAAGCAAAACTTCCGTGGCGCCGGCCGTTCCTGCCCCTGGGAGGGCGAAAGCCTGCCTGGAACAGTATTCCGAAGATGTTTTCACCGCCACCCTTGCCAACGGCCTCAAATTCATCTACCGCTGGCAGCCCCAGCGCCCCATCAGCGGTTTCGCGCTTTCCACGGACCTTTGCCAACTGGCGGAAGAGCCTGGCCAGAGGGGCTTGAATTACCTCTGCTCGGCGGCGATGCTGCATTCCACTCAGTCCCGCAGCTACGCCGAGATGCTCAAGACCTGCCGCGAACTGGGTATCAGCCTAAACGTGGAGCCGCATCCGGACACCACGGTTTTCCGGGGCAAATGCTTTCACTCCGCCCTGCCCACCGCGCTTTCCATGCTGGCTGAAATCTTCTGGCAGCCTGCCTTTGAGGAAAACCATATCCGCCTGCTAAAGAGCACATCCATCGATCTCCTGCGCCGTGACAACCAGAATCCCTCCAGCCTGGCCTGGCTGCGCTGGTTCCGGCTGCTCTTTGGCGTCAACAGCCCTTACGGCCGCTATTCCGGCACCATCAGCGATTTGCGCTCCCACGGCCGCGAAGCCATCCGCGCCTGGTATCGGGATTATTACCGGCCGGACCGGTTCAGCCTGTCCATAGTTAGCTCCGTTGAGCCTCGAAAGGCATTGGACCTGGCCGCTTCGCTCTTTGAAGGCGAATGCCCTGCCCCTCCCTCTCCCGGTTTCAAAGCGCCCCTGCCCCAGCCCAGTCACGTGCGGTTGCGGACCCAAAAACTGGATTCCGGCCAGGCCATCATCCATCTGGGCGGATTCGCTACTCCGGCAAGCGACAGAACCTCCACCACCGCTTTCCACCTACTCGCCCAAATCATCGGCGGAGACATGGATTCACGCCTTTTCAACCTGGTGCGTGAAAAATACGGCTACGCATACCAGACCGGGATGGAATTCAGCAGCACCAACGAACTGGGATACTGGTTCACCTATTCCTATTGCGATCCCGATGACCGCAAACCCTGCCTCCGCCTCATGCGTGAGGTTCTGGCCGCTGTATGCGCCGATGGCGTTGGCGCCGATGAACTTCTGCACGCCCAGAACTATCTCTGCGGCATGAACCGTTTCGAAGCCGAAAGCGCCGCCCTCCAGGCCGTATTGTTGTCCAGCCTCAGCGCCCTCGGCTATGAACCAGGCTTTTATCTCAACCGCGAGCGGCGCATCAGGTCAGTTGATCTGGAAACCGTGAACCGCGTCGCCCAGGATTGGCTGCGTCCGGACAACCAATGGGCCCACATCCTCACATGATCACCCTCGGACTCGACATCGGTTCCCGCAACACCAAGCTTGTCATTTACGATGCGGAAAAACGCTCCATCCTCTTTGCCAGATGGGTTTCAACCGACGTGAACCCCCTTTTGTCCGTGGAAAACCTGCTGGCTCAGGCAAGGGCTGAAACCGCTTTGGAAACTCCCGCCGTGGCAGCCTGCACCGGATACGGCCGCAAACTCTGGAAACGCGGCAGGGTGCTTTCTGAAATATCCTGCCACGCCGCCGGGGTGCGCCATTTCCATCCCGAGGCCAGAACAGTCATCGACATCGGCGGGCAGGACTCCAAAATCATAACCCTCGCGGCGGACGGCAAGGTTCGCGATTTTGTGATGAACGACAAATGCGCCGCCGGCACCGGACGCTTTCTGGAAATGACCGCGCTGCGCCTGGATTGCACCCTGGACGAGCTTTCCCGCCTCGCTTCTCTTTCCACCCGGGCGCTGGACATCTCCTCCACCTGCGTGGTCTTTGCCGAATCCGAAATCGTGGGCATGATTTCCGAAAACGCCGCTCCTGCCGATATCGCACGCGCGGTCCACAATTCCATCGCCAGCCGCGTCCTCACCCAGATCAGCGCACTTGCGTTCGAACCACCTGTTTCCTTCACCGGCGGCGTCGCCCTCAATTCAGACCTGGTGCGGTGCCTGGCCCAACAACTGCAAACCCCGGTGAGCGTCCCCCCCTCTCCGGAAATAACCGGCGCCCTTGGCGCGGCCATTCTGGCGGCAACATGAAGATAGATTATCACATTCATACAGAGTATAGTTACGATAGCAGGCTTAAAGCTTTGGATCTTATCGATAGAGCCATTGAGCTTAAATATGATAAGATTGCCATCACGGAACATCTCGACCTCTTTCCCTGGGAACTTGCCCGCTACGGCTTGCCCTCTTTTTCGCGCTACATCAAACAAGTTGACGCCCTGAAGGAACAATTCGCCTCTGCCCCGCTCCGGATAATCTGCGGCGTCGAGGTTGGCGATTTCCAGCGCGTCAAACCCTTTGCAGATGAGTTTCTGGCCCAAGTGGAGTTCGAGCTGAGGCTGGGCGCTGTGCATTTCCTTTCCGACCACACCAACGTGGCGATCCCCTTGAAGAGGCAGCTCACCGCCGCCGACCATGAGGATTATTACCGGCAAAACCTCGCCCTGGTGACGGGCTGCGACATTGATGTTCTGGCCCATCTGGGCGTTCACAAGCGATATCTGGAAGAGCAGCCCGACGAGAGCCATTGCCGGGGGCTGCTCACAGACATATTCCAGGTGATGGTCGAGCGCCGCATCGCGCTGGAAATCAACTTTTCCAGCCTGCGCAAACCCTACGCCCGGCTCCTGCCCGACCTCTGGCAAATCGAGCTCTACCGCTCCCTGGGCGGAAAGCTGTTCAGCATCGGCAGCGACGCCCACCTGCTGGAACATTTCGACCTCAACTATGAACAGCTTCCCCCCTGGCTGTTCTCCGGCGAGATGGAATTTCCCCTCTGAACACCATTTCAGCCTCAACGCCCTCCAAGTTTAAGAGAAAGGGTCATTATTTCCGGCTCACTTTCAAACCGAGTTGGTAATCCGGTTAAACAAGCCCGTAGGGGCTTTATGGCCGGGATAACGGGATCAGGACGAAATGCCGGGATCAGGAAGGGGGATTTTGTCCATCTGATAGCTTGCCTATTGAGCGATCCGATTGACTCAAAAGTCCGGGATGGGCGAAAGTGGAGAAATCCCGGGGTCAAGACCGGGGGGCTGTGAATTTGCGGAATTTGTTACCGGGCAAATTAGCGAAATTAGCAAATTAGCACGTCTCACACCGGCGCCCGGCAGTTGTTTGGCATCCTGGACTCAGAGACACATCAACATACTGTGTTACATACTATTAAACCTACTAACTACTAATACCTACTAAATTAGTATATATTATATATAAGTATATATACACCAATATATTGTATATCCAGTTCCATAATCATG
>JAAYWB010000065.1 GCA_012516855.1 Candidatus Cloacimonadota bacterium | reverse complement strand
GCGGCCGACTGGAGATCAAGGTAACCAGCAGCGAGGCGGAAAGCACCGTGACCCGCATCCTGAACCTGATCGAAAACGCCGGCACACGCAAATCTCAGCAGGAGAAATTCATCACCCGCATTGCCCGTATCTACACCCCGGTCGTGGTCGGCATCGCCATCCTGGTCTTCCTCATCCCCACAATACTTGGACATCCGGCTGCCGTCTGGTTCCGGCGTAGCCTGGTTTTCCTCATCGTTTCCTGCCCCTGCGCGCTGGTGATTTCCATCCCGCTTTCCTATTACATCGGCATCGGCGTGGCGGCTAAAAAGGGCATCATCTTCAAGGGCAGCGAGTATCTGGACGTGTTGCACCGGGTGAAAACAGTGGTGTTTGACAAAACCGGAACCCTCACCACTGGCGAGATGAAGGTGGAAAAGGTTTTCGTCCGCGAAGGCAGCGAGCCCGTTGAACTCATGCACAGCCTTTGGCTGGCGGAACACAGCAGCTCGCATCCCTTTGCCAAAGCCATCCGCAGCGCCTACGAAGGTGATTTCGATCCTGCATTGGTGAATGCCTATTCTGAATACCCCGGCCGCGGAGTTCTGCTCCAATATGGCCAGGATCGCCTGCTGGCAGGTTCGGAGGCCTTTTTGAAGGAATTCGGCTTCATAGACCCCATCCCGGCTAAGTCACACAGCGCCGTCCATGCCGCGAAGAACGATTTCTATCTGGGTTGCGTGACGTTTTCCGACACCCTCAAACCCGGCATCAAAGACACCCTAGCACAGTTGAAAACGCAGGGCGTGGAACACACCGTGATGCTCTCCGGCGACCGCCGTGAAAAAGCGGAGAAGGTGAGCCGCGAGACCGGGTTGGACGAATTCCACGCGGAACTGCTGCCGTCTCACAAGCTTGAGCGTCTGGAAGAGATCATGGCCCGCGAACAGGGCAAAACCGCCTTTGTGGGAGACGGCATGAATGACGCTCCGGCCCTGGCCCGCGCGGATGCAGGAATCGCCATGGGCGCAATAGGCAACCAGGCTTCCGTGGAAACAGCCGACATCGTGTTGCTGAACGACAAACCAGAACAGCTTGCTGCCGCCTTCAGCATTTCCCGCCGCACGGGAATGCTGGTGGCACAAAACATCGCTATCGCTCTGGGCGTGAAAGCCTTGGTTATGGTCCTTGGCGTGGGCGGCATATCCGGGCTTTGGGAAGCCATCATCGCTGATGTGGGCGTCACCCTGATCGTGATCTTCAACTCGCTGAGGCTGCTGCGTTCCGAACGCCGCGCTTGACAAAAATCCCCGCCTAAACTGCCTTGCCTTGTTGAACTTAATTCTATAATTGTTGGAGATACCATGCCGATAAAAGTTACTTTGCCCGACGGCTCCGCCAGGCTTTACGAGCAGCCTGTAAGCGCCCTCAAGGTTGCTGAAGACATCAGCCCCAGGCTGGCAGAAGCCGCCATCTGCGCCGAACTCGACGGCGTTTTGGTGGACTTGGGACACGACATTGACCGAGACGCCAAACTGGTGCTGCACACCTTCAAGACAGACACCGGAAAAGACATCTACTGGCACAGCACTGCGCATCTGATGGCGCAAGCTGTGAAACAGCTCTTCCCAGACGTGAAGGTGACCATCGGCCCGTCCATCGAGCAGGGTTTTTATTACGATTTCGACCGCGACAAACCCTTTACCGAAGAGGAACTGGAGCAAATCGAAGAGCGCATGACCTCCCTCTCCAAACAGAATCTGCCCTACACCCGCAGGGAACTATCCAAAGCCGAGGCGATGGAGATTTTCAGTGCCATGGGAGAGGATTACAAACTGGAAATCCTGAACGAAATTCCCGACGACGATATAATCAGCACCTACACCCAGGGCGATTTCATCGACCTCTGCCGCGGACCGCATATCCCCCACACCGGCAAGATCAAGGCCGTGAAGCTGCTCAAATCCTCCGGCGCCTACTGGCGCGGAGATGAAAAGAACAAGATGCTCCAACGCATCTACGGCATCAGCTTTCCCACTAAGAAGGAATTGGAAGAGTATCTGGATTTTCTGAAGCAGGCAGCCCTGCGCGACCACCGCAAACTGGGCAAGGACCTCGACCTCTTTTCCATCAACGAAGACATCGGCCCCGGTCTCGTTCTCTGGCATCCAAACGGTGCCATGATCCGTCACCTGATCGAAACATATTGGAAGGAAGAGCATCTGCGCCACGGCTATAAGCTTGTTTACTCTCCCCACGTGGGCCGTTCCAACCTTTGGGAGACCAGCGGCCACCTGGGTTTTTACAAGGAAAACATGTACGCGGCCATGGACGTGGAAGGCCAGGATTACTACATCAAACCGATGAACTGCCCCTTCCACATCGCCATCTACAATTCAAACCTGCACAGCTACCGCGAACTTCCCATCCGCTTGGCGGAACTGGGCACCGTTTACCGTTATGAACGCTCCGGTGTTTTGCATGGCCTGATGCGGGTTAGAGGCTTCACCCAAGACGATGCCCACATCATCTGCACCCCGGACCAGCTCAATTCCGAGGTGGAGAAACTCATCGTCTTTTCCCTGGACATGCTGAAGCACTTCGGTTTCCGCGAATTCCTCATCTACCTGAGCACCAAGCCGGAAGAGTCTGTGGGCGACCCCGCCGATTGGGATACAGCCACCGCCAGCCTGCGCTCCTCGCTGGAAAAGATAGGCCTTGAATATCAGGTGGATGAAGGCGGCGGCGCTTTTTACGGTCCCAAGATCGACATCAAGATCAAAGACGCCCTCGGCCGCGCCTGGCAGTGCACCACCATCCAGTTCGATTTCAACGAACCCGTCCGCTTCGACATGAGCTACATCGGCGCCGACAATGCCCAGCACCGGCCTTATATGGTGCACCGCGCCATCCTTGGCTCTGTGGAACGCTTTTTCGCCACCCTGCTGGAATACCACTCCGGAAACCTGCCCCACTGGCTGGCTCCCGTGCAAATGATGATCCTGCCCATCACCGAAGCTCAAATGGACTACGCCCGCAAGCTCGAAGAAGATTTCCGCCTCCAGGGCCTGCGCTGCGAAGTTGACACCCGCAACGAAAAGATCGGCTACAAAATCCGCGACGCGGAACTCAAGAAAATCCCCTTCATGTGCGTGATCGGTAAAAAGGAAGAGGAATCCGGACAGATCACCCTGCGTCAGCATACCGTCGGCGACCTAGGTTCCATGAGCTTCGCCGATGCCCTTAGCCGCATACGAAGTGAGTCCTGACCCTTTCCGAAGATTGTCATAAGATGATATAAGGCCCCGAAGTCAAATGGCTTCGGGGCTTTTTTGGCACTGGCATCGGAAGCCTTGATTTACTGAGGGATGGTCAGATATGCTTGCATCGAGAAATTCTTGCAAATGAGCGAAGCGATGCAGGTTGGCCGTTAAGGCCCTGTCCAGTGAACCTGATGCACCTCCCGTATAATACCCGCATTGAATGCGAGAATTGTGCGGGAGGTATGGGAGAGGGATAGACTCAACTGCTAAGGGTCTGGCAGACGGGAGATGGCAGTTGGCAAGCATTTTTGGCTATTTTTCAAACCAAGTGGTTGCGAACGCTCAACCGGAAAGCGGCTTGGAAGGCTTTATCATCACTACATGGACCAATAATTCTTACTCAAATAAGCCAACCGACAGATAATCCCATTTAGGGAATGAATCTTGCATTTTATTACGCAAAAAACGATTGGAGCAGCGCAGTGAAACGATTGATCCTGATCTTCAACATCCTCTGCCTCGCCTGGAATGTCTGGGCGGCGGCTGATCTATATTCTGGCGGCGAAGCGCGTCCTCACTATGCAAATGACCTCGTGAAGGTGAAACTCAGTCTGGCCGCGGCACAGCGGTCCAACCTGCCACAGCAGTTGATGGAGGAAACTTCCCGTTTCGGCCTGGCCGACCTTGACCAAATCCTGACTGAAACCGGCGGAACAGCCGTGATCCGGGCCCACCGGCGCTTGAAGAACAAAGCCTGGGAAGCCGCTCAGGGCTTTGACCGCTGGTTTTTGGTGCGCCTGAACGGCAAAACCGCTGTGGAAGAAGCGCTGGCGGCCTTCAAAACCAGCCCCTGGATCGAGGATATAAGCTTCGAACACTTTGCCTATACGCAATATGTTCCCAACGATCCCCATTATCCCAACAACTGGGGCCACAACAACACCGGACAGGGTCCAGGGGGCGGAGGAGCCGGATTTGACAGCAACGCTCCCGAAGCCTGGGATGACTCCCAGACCTTCGGCGACCCCAACATCATCATTGCCATCATCGACAGCGGCGTGAACTACAACCACGAAGACCTCAACGACAACTGCGTTCCCGGATGGGATTACGGCTCCAACGACAACGATCCCACCGATACAAACGGCCACGGCACCCAATGTGCCGGTATTGCCGCCGGTGAGATCAACAATGGCGTCGGCGTGGCCGGAGTGGCCGGAGGCTGCAGCATCATGCCCCTCAAGGTGATGAACAACTACGGCAACATGACTATGACCTCCATCACCAATGCAATCACCCATGCCGCTGATAACGGCGCGCATGTGATCAGCATGAGCCTGGGAGCTGAGAATGGCGCTGATGAGGGTGACAATCCCGCCTGCGACGCGGCCCTCTACTATGCCTACAACCAAGGCTGCGTGATCTTTGCCGCCACCGCGAACTCGAATGCTTCCTCCATCGCCTATCCTTCCAACCACACAGCGGTTATCAGTGTGGGCGCCGCCAGTCCCACAGGACAGCGAAAAAGCAGAACTTCCTCCGACGGACAATCCTGGTGGGGCTCCAACTACGGCGTGAACATACAGGACGACCCCAAGGCAGTGGATATAATGGCGGCTACCATTTTGCCGGCTACCACACGCAACGGCAGCTACAGCACCGATTTCAACGGCACTTCCTGCGCCACGCCTTACGCGGCGGGGGTTGCCGCGCTAATACTTTCCAAGGATCCCAGCCTCACCCCCGACGAGGTGCGTCAGGCGATAGTGAATTCCGCCACGGACATGACCATTGATGGCGGAGCCGGCTGGGACCGCTATACAGGCTATGGCATGATCAACGCCAGCGCGGCTTTGGCAACCATCGCCCCCGGCATGCCTGCTTGCGTTATCACAGCCCCGGCCAATAACTCCATCCATTCGCTGGGCGCTACCATCCAGGTCACTGTCAATGCCAGTGATACCGACGGCTTCATCTCTCACGTGGATTTTTACCTCGATGACAGCGCCACTCCGTCCTTCACCGATGCCACCGCCCCCTATGCCTGGGATTGGGACACTGCTGGAGCAACCTCTGGAGAACACACAATCAGAGCCGAGGCTTTCGACAACCTCAGCAACAGCCGTAGCTTCGAGATCAGCGTAATCCTGCTGCAGCCCGCCCATGAAGGCTTCGAATCCGGTTTATTCGACCTTTATCCGTGGCAGAATCCGAGTTCCGGGCCTTGGACAGTTCAGAGCGAAACCGTCTATTCCGGCAGCTATTCCGCCAAATCCGGCGATATCACACATCTGCAGGAAAGCGTGCTCAGCCTCACCCTGACGGTGAGCCAACCAGGAAATGTGAGTTTCTTCAGCAAGGTTTCCAGCGAACCCAACTATGACTATCTGCGCTTTTACATTGATGGTGTGCAGCAGGGGCAGTGGTCCGGCCTGCTGAACTGGGAATTCCACAGCTACCCAGTGGCGGCGGGAACCCGCACCTTCACATGGAGCTACGTAAAAGACCAGGGCGTGAGTACAGGCAGCGACTGCGCCTGGCTGGACCACATCAGTTTCCCGGCTCACAACGCTCCCCCCTTCGCCCCTTCAGGGCTCACGGCCACGGCGGTCTCACCCTCCAGAGTGTTGCTGAATTGGACCGATAATTCCAGCGACGAGACGGAATTCTACGTGGAACGCTCCACCGGAGGATACTGGGCTTTGGTTAACTGGGCCGGACCGGATATGACCACCGCCGAGGACACCGGGCTCGAGCCTGCCACCAGCTACAGATACCGGGTTCGGGCTGCCAACACCAATGGCAACAGCAACTACAGCAATGTGGCCTTCGTAATGACCTTTGGCAACGACTGCCCGGACAATGTGACCGCCACGCAACAGGCAAACTGGGTGAAACTTAGCTGGGACGCCCCTGTGAACGGAGCCAGCACGTATCAGGTCTGGCGCTATGAACAGATCGACGGCAACCTGGCCAATGGAGTGCTGATCACTCCATCCAACATAAGCGAAACCTCTTTTACCGATCAGGATTGGTATCTGCTCAACCCAGGCAACTATCTGTGGCAGGTGAAAGCTGTGGCTGGAACTGAACTCTCGGCCGGTTCACTTTCCAACACCCTGGCCAAGGCAGCCAATGGCGTGATTTTGGGAACGGTTACCGACCTCAGCGGAGCGCCCATAGCCAATTCCACCGTGGCCACCGGAACGGTTTCAGCGCTGACCAATGACTATGGAGTCTATAGCATGAGCGTTGTGCCTGAAAACTACATCCTCACAGCCAGCCATCCAGATTACGAATCGGTAACCCTTTCGGATGTGACTGTGGTTTCTGACCTGCAGACCCAAGTCGATTTCCAGTTGCCGCTCTACACGGTGGCAAGGCCCACCTTCAGCCCTGAACCTGGAGCCTACTCAGGAAGCGTGGATATTGTGCTAAGTAGCGCCACACCGGAAGCGGTGATCCGCTTCACCCTTGACGGCAGCGAACCCGACCCGCAATCACAGATCTATTCCGTCCCCATCCGGCTGGAGACCAGCGCCACGGTACAAGCCAAAGCTTTCAAGCTCAACTGCGCTCCCAGTGAGACGGCTGCTGCCTTTTACGAGATCACGGTTTCAGCCGATGATCCCGCCGCTCCGGCTGTGGCTGGCATCCAGAGTGTCTGGCCCAATCCCTTCTCCGCCAAAACCAGCATCAGCCTCTATCTCAAGGATGCTGGAGCTTACAGCCTGGATATCTACAATGTCCGCGGGGAACTGGTTCGACGCTTTGTGGGACAGGCCAAAGGCCCGGTGGAACTGGTCTGGGATGCCAAAGACAGCAAGGGAAGAAATCTGGCCTCCGGAATCTATCTGATCAGGTTTGCCCAAGGGGAACTGCGCCAAACCCGCAAGCTGGTGCTGAAATAAGTTATCGCCTCAGGCGCGGACAAAATAACCGGCGGTTGGAACCGCCGGTTTTTCTATATCGTTGTTTATCCGATCAGGACAGGGCGTTGCTCTTGCCGAAGTAGTCAACTACTCCGCAGATGAGGCAACCTCCTTGTTGGCGGTTACCTTGTTAAAGGCCCAAAGCGAGGCCGCCAGCACCAGGATGGCCGGGATCACCATCCAATAATGCAGATTCTCGCCATCGATGACCAGTTTCTTCAGCCAGGGTTTTTCAGCGAAGGTGATGATGGAAAGGGCGAAGGCATTGTTCAGGGTGTGGGACAGCATGGAATTTACGATGCTGCCGGAACGCAGGGTCAGCCAGCCCAGTAAGGTTCCCAGCAGAAAAGTGGGCAGCAGCCGGAAGGGGTCCAGATGGAAGATGGCGAAAAGCACGGCGCTGGCCAGAACGGCATACCAGAACTTTTTGCCTTCGAAAAAGCGCATAAGAAATCCCCGGAATAGCAGTTCCTCGCAGATGCCTGGCAGCACCGCTATCACCAGGAACGCCTGCCAGAGCGGTATATCCATCTGGAATAGCTTGGACATCTGCTCCAGATACTCTTGGGGGAAGGGGAAAAGTTGGTTGATCAACTGGCCGATGATCACCACAACGATTGCCCCGGAGACAGCTATGAAAGGCACCAGCGCGATCTCTTTCAGCTTGGGAGCCCGCAAACGCAGCAACTGCCGGGCATTCTTGCCTTTGATCTTCAGGATGCTCAGCAGCACCAGAACCGGCAGCCCGATCAAGAATAACTGGGTCTGCACCAGGCCTTTCACCATGTCCTGCCCCTGCCACTTGCCGCCCAGATAATAGAGCGCGGCCAGGGCCAGTGAATAATAGACCAGCCCATAGAAGGGGTTGAAGAAGCCGCGCTTGTTCGTCTTAACTGTTTTGATGCCGCCGCTGTCGTCCTCGGTGCGGAATAGCACCGCTTCCGAACGGAACAGGCGCACGGTGAGCCAGATGGCAAAAACGTCCAAAAGCAGGGTAGAACCCACCGTGATCAGCAGGTGGGATAGCTGCCACTCGCCGATCAGCACAGCCTTGAAGAGCAAGGCGATGTTGATCACCGGCACTAGGGCAAGCAAGTTGCTGATCTGGACGGAGGGGATGAAGCTCACCATGCCCATCAGCATGGAAACTATCATTATAGGCTGCTCGTAGGTTCGGGCTTCCTTCATGTTGCGCGAGAAAGTGGAGACGGAAAGCAGCAAAGCGGAAAACAGTGTGGCCAGGGGCAACATCGCCAGCAGCAGGATCAGAAAGGAACCGACGGGCATCTTCACAAATCCAGTCTCCAGGTCCATCTGGCTGACCAGATAGCTCACGGAAAAACTGATGCTCACCAGGTTGATCACCACGTTGATCATGGCCATGGTAAAGATGGTGAGGTATTTGCCCAAAACTATCTCTCCGCGGGTGGCGGAAGACACCAGCAGGGTTTCCAGGGTGCGGCGTTCCTTTTCCCCGGCCACAAGGTCCGCGGCAACCACACTGGCCCCGGTAACCAGCATCAGGATAACGAGGTAGGGCAGCACCATGCCCAGCACGCTGCCCATTTTCTTGGTGTCGGAGGAACTGTCTATTTGCCTGATTACCAGAGGCTTGATATAGTCCTGCTCCACCTTGATGTTGCTGAGGCGTTTGGCAAGGATGGTCTGGGCGGTTTGCAGCAGCGATTTTTCCAGCTTGCTGTAAAGCATCTGGCCCTGATCACCTGAACCGTCGAAGCGGATGCCGGCTTTATAAGTCACGGTTCCGGTGGAAGCCAGCGAATCGGTCAAGCTCACGACGGCCTGGATGTCCTTGTTGGCGTAGAGTTTTTCCAGCTCGGGCGGCGCTTCCAGAGTGCTGAGGTAGGGAGTTGACTTCAACCCCTCCAGAATGAGGTTGTAGGCCTCGCGGGAAGCTTCGTTTCGGAGGCTCAGGCTGTCCACCAGGGCGATTGTGGAGCCCCGCTTTTCCAGAACTTCGGTCTGGCGGCTCATGATGGCGCTGAAGCCTATGAACAGCACGGGATAAAGAACCACGGGCAAAACGATGGTGGCAAAGAGGGTGCGCCGGTCGCGCAGCATTTCCAGTATCTCTTTGCGGAAGATGACGAGGGCTTTCTTAAAATTCATGGGCAGCCACCTCCGTGCCGGTTCCGGCTTGGTTCACATAGAAAACAAAGATATCGTCCAGATCGACAAAACCGCTTTCCGAGCGCATCTGCTCCAGGGTGCCCTGCGCCAGCACGCGGCCCTGGTGGATCATCACGATGCGGTCTGCCAGGCGCTCCGCTTCTCTCATGATGTGGGTTGAAAAAAGCACGCATTTGCCCCGTTCCTTGCAGCTACGGATGAACGAGATGATGTTTCGTGCCGTGAGGATGTCCAGGCCCGCGGTTGGTTCGTCGAAAATCATCACCGGCGGATCATGAATGATGGAGCGCGTGATGGAAACCTTTTGCTTCATGCCGCTGGAGAGGAACTCCATCTTCTTGTCCAGGAAATCGTGCATGTCCAGGATTTCCGCCATTTCGTTCAAATGAGCCTTGATGTCGTCTTCCCCGACTCCATAGAGGCGGCCAAAATAGGTCACAAACTCCCGTGGAGTGAGGCGCATGTACAAACCGGTGTCGCCGGAGAGAAAACCCAGGTTCTGACGAACCATGTCACCCTGGGTAACCACGTCGTAACCCTCGATCCGCGCTGTTCCGCTCTGGGGCTGGAAGATGGTGGAGAGGATGCGCATCGTGGTGGTCTTGCCAGCGCCGTTCACCCCCAAAAGGCAGACGATTTCACCGTGGGCGGCCTCAAAACTAACCTCATCCACAGCCCGGAAGCGGGTTCCGTCCTTCTTGGGGAATTCCTTGACCAATGACTGGACCTCGATCATATTTTCACCTTATGCTTATTATTCAATCGGCAGAGGATTTTATCGCGCCGCTTCCGTGTCAAGTTAAATAACCTTAACCGAGTCGGAACTGTTAACGCGATGCTCCATAAAATATATCGTATCTATGCGTTATGTCCATATATTGTACATTTGCAAGCACCGGTCTCCATAGGCTCTACTGGAGATGGCATGTCGCCGCTTAACCAGACACTATTCGCGGAACACATAAAAGGCACTCCTAGCGAGATAATAGTCCCTGCACGTTGTCTGCCTGCCAACGATCAGGTTTTCAAAAATCAGTAAACATGCAAAATCCATTTTGTTGAAAAGTGGCAAGATAGTATTCGGTGAATAACCTCATGTTTATAACAGACAATTGACTTGTTGTTAACAAAGTATATTTATATACACCTCACTGATTTGAATTGGTGTCTGAGATCAGTTCCATCAAATCGATTGGCTTTGACAAAACTTGCACACCTTGAGGAGACTTGCCTGTTTCAAAGATTGTCTGCCAATAACTGTATACTTGCTTACCTCCAAAAACAGTTGAGGATAGGTCCTTATTAATCCATACAGGTAGGTTATGCATATTAACAACAAATGTCCTGATTCTATCCCACAAAGAATCTGGAAATTTATATTGAAACACACGATCTTGCTGAAGGGGTTTGCCTTGCATAATAAAGAAGGTCATGATAATCTGTAATACACACTTCAACCATGTGTACAGAATTTCTTCACGACTTAACCGATAAGCTTTAATGTGTTCAAGTGGGATATTCTCTCCTTTTTGTATCTTATGCTCAATCCTCGACGCACCTATATCAAGGCTGTACTTACCAATGTATATAACCTCTGCGATTATATCCATGATTTTTACGATCTGATGTTTTTCTAGCTCTCTGGGATTTTCCCCTTCTTCAAGCCTGTAATTAATAGGTGTAGTTAGCGGTTTCTGGCAGATGAAAAAAGAATAGAATGTCTTTTCAATAGAACTGTAAGAGAGGGGTTTTTCAGGATTTTTGCCCCCTAATTCTATATACTCTCTAAGCCCATTATCGGGACAATATGTTATATAGTCCCTTATTGAATCTATGATGTACTTCTTCATTTCAAGAGATTCTCCCCGAAAATGAGATACTAAATCCTGTTCAGAGAAATCATACTCGTTGTCTGGAAGCCCTCTTTCTTTTATAAACCTTTCAATTCTATCTAGATATAACTTACTCCCCAAATGACGTTGCACTGATTTATCAAACGCAACTTGCCGAAGATTTGTTCCAGCATTAGTATTTGCTGAAAGTAACACTTCTTCATTGGGGTTGATGAAGACTCTAGCTGGTAAATACTTAGTGTTCAAGAGAATTTGCGCTGCGGCTTTATGCTGCCCGTCAAAAACTCGTATTTTAGCTTTAGATTCAGAATCGTCTATCCAAGCCAATGAGACATGTAGTTGGGGACGCTTTTTGTAAAATTCTTTAATCAGTTTCGATAAGTTAGAACCTATGGGTCTTGGATTTATTTTATCGTCGTGGTAAACGCACTCAATTGGCAATAATGCAAAGAAATACTTGAAACCACTCAGTTGATCTTCATAAACAGGTTGTTGATAGATTTTGGTATCGCCAATTTCAGCAAAAGAATACTTTATTTGGTCACCTTCTATTTTAAAGACTAGATCGTATTTGGCTCCGCCATAGTTCACCAATATATCATTTAGATTGGGGCTCCTTCCGGATTGATTGGTTCTGATTTGATTTTTTCGTAGCTTTGAATAATCCTTGCCACATTAAGATCCGAGTCTTGTTTAGATCTGTTACAATGGGTATGAGTAAGTGCAAGATTCGTCTCATTATCTTGCCCTCGCATTTGGAGCGGAATAATATGGTCAATATCGATAGTATCCTTGTGTAATTCCAAATCAATAAAACTACCGCAAATAAAACAGTTTCCATTTTGGGTTTCGTGAAGTCTCTCGATGAGTCGTTTCCTTTCATCATCTGAAAGCCGTGATAAATATAAAGAAGACATTTTCTCTCCTAGTAATGTACTTATTGCATTGATTTTGTTTGTTCCACGATCTCCATCGGTTACACGCTGACGGTGCAGATGCAGACGAGGTGGTCGATCTCTTTGTCTTGGTAATCTCCAAAGCAGCAAGGTATTGAAGAGTACTGAAGGGCTTTGAGTTTCTTTTCCTTAGTATTGATCGAGAATCCAATCCAAGATGAAGCGGATACAGAGTGTTTAATCCCAAGCCAAGGGCGGAATGTGGTAAATATGTGCTCGATAACCAGTTAGCAAATGTCCTTGAAAGTGAAAGCGAGGTGAATTTGATCGCAGCATAGTTCCAGAAACAAATCTTTGGCATCGATGTAATCAGCTTTGACTTCGGCGGTTTTGGTGATGGTGTCTCTGATGGCAGTGGTGAGCTTGGGGATGTCTTCCCTGAAAAGTTCGATCGCTCAACAAAATTCCTTACCTTAGAGGCGTTCATAGGTCACAAAGCTAATCAGGATATCTTGGAGGTTATAAGGTCCAGTAATGGGGCTCGAGCGAAGGTGCTTAGTAGCTTGTGAAACACGATCCAGATAGTAGAGTCATTTCCCATTCCGATATGGTTTTTCAAGGTCACTAATTCGCTCTGTAACGCGTTTATAGTCATCACGCTCATTGCGCCTTTACTACTCCTGAAGTTAATTGTTGCTTTATTGCATGAGGTAGGGATTATGTCAAGCGAAACCTCGCAGGGAGGTTGATCTTTTTTGTTATCCTGTTCCATTCCTCGTGCTTCCGGGACTGAGGCCTTTTCCCATTCCCGCAGATTCTCATGCCGTCCAAGCTCACTGCGTGTGCTGGATGCCTATAAACTGACACCCAAAGCTGCAAGTTGTGACACAAGGGGAAAGTGGAGATAAGGCTTTGATTGGTGGCGAGATACGATGGACTGGCTATGGAAATGTCCAAGTGCCTATTTGGACGTATTTGGACTGTTTGCTGACACTATTACTGCAAATTAGCGAGGCGTTTGGACAGGCTTTGGAAAGAGCAGTTGG
>JAAYWB010000064.1 GCA_012516855.1 Candidatus Cloacimonadota bacterium | reverse complement strand
GCGAAACCTTTCGCCAATGGATCCCGGATCAATGTCACCTCGCGGGCTCGGTGACGTCCGGGATGACGTTGCCCTGGAGGCTGGCGTCGAGCAAGGAACGAGCATCGACGCCAGCAGCAATAATCCCTGTAGTCCAAGCTCGCAAACTCGCTGGACTCCAGGCTCCACCAACATCGACGGCAGCAATGAATGATTTTTCAGATGCTTCCTGCCGTCCATGCTCACTACATTCGCTGTACGCCGAGCCAAATCCCAGCCCGGCTTTTTCTCGAGACAAAGTTACGTTCAAAGCATTGATTTCAGGTCTGCCACGAACTCCCGGACATGTTCTTCCGTGGTGTTGAAACTGCACATCAGCCGCACCTCGTTGCGGGCTTCGTTCCACATGTAGAAGCGGTATTTTTCCTGGAGGGCGGGGGTGATGTCGGGCGGGAGTATCACGTAGAGGGAATTCACCGTCACCGGCTGGGTTATGCGCACTTGCGGAATATCCCTGATCCGGGAGGCGAGCAGCGCGGCCATCTTGTTAGCGTGCAGGGCGTTGACACGCCAGAGCTCATCTTCCAGATAGGCGTCGAACTGCGCGGCGATGTAGCGCATCTTGGAAAAGAGCTGGTTTCCCTGTTTGCGGTAGAAACGCAGGTCCGCGGTCTGTTCCGGCGTGAAGCTGATCAGCGCTTCGCCGAAGAGGAGGCCGTTTTTCGCTCCGCCCAGGCTCACCGTGTCGGCCCCGACGTCCTTGGTCATCTCTTTCAGGCTGCATTCCAGGGCGGCGGCGGCGTTGGCGAGCCGTGCGCCGTCGATGTGCAGAAACATCCCGTGTTCGTGGGAAAAGTCAGCCAGGGCTTTGAGTTCGGCCAGAGAATAAAGCGTGCCGTATTCCGTGCTTTGGGTGATGGAGACCACCCGGCCCTGGGAATGGTGCTGGTCGCGGTTGGTGAGCAGATGCGGATGGATGAGTTCGGGGGTCAGCTTGCCGTCCCGGGTATCGATCACCTTCAGCCGCGCCTGGGTGAATTTCTGCACGGCTCCGCACTCGTCAACGTTGATGTGGGCCGTGTTGGCGCAAAAAACCGCGTTGTAGGAACGGATGTAGTTTTGCAGGGCCACCACGTTCGCCCCGGTTCCGGTGATCAGGAAAGCGGCCTCGCAGCCGCCTCCGAACAGCCATTCGAGCTTTTTCAGCACTTTTTCGGTGAGGGGATCTTCCCCGTAGGCGGGACAATAGCCCAGGTCCGCTTTGCGCAAGGCTTCCCAGACCTTGGGATGCACTCCGCTGTGGTTGTCGCTTCCAAAACTTATAGGATACATTTTTCTCCCAGATTGCGGTCACGGCTCCGGTTGTTCGTCCTGTCCCGATGCTTCGGGAGGGTCGGTTTCCGGAACCGTAACTTCTTTTTCCGCCGGTATTTCCAAGTCCGGCAGGGCTTTCATTTTCCTCCTCTGGCGCAACGTGGCGATTATCACCATAAAAGGCAGCAGCGCGAAGATTAGCGAGGAAAAGCCGGTGATGAGGTAGATCCAGGCTTTGCGGCGGCTGGCTTCCGCGAAATCCAGACTGAAGCTGTGGAGGTTGGAATTGTAGGCCCGGCCGAAAGCTTCCGCGAAACGGACCCGCTCTCCCCGGCGGTTGTGGGCGGCCACGATGTTCCAGAACGCACGCCAGGCCTTCGGGTCTTTCTCGCGCATGTAACGCACGGCGAAATATGAGGTTAAATAGTACATTTCCCAATCTTCCCGCTGCTTCGGATAGTTGTAGGCCAGCCTGAAGAGGTCCATGCGGTTGCCCCAAAAGCGTTCCCTCACATAGTGATAGTAGCGGTCGAGCCCCAGTTGGTGCCCGTATTCCGTGGCCAGGCCTTCGTGCAACCAGAGGGGGGCCCCGATCATCAGTTCATCCAGCAGCCAGTGGGTGTATTCGTGCAGGATCAGCCCGCTGTAATTGGCGGGAACCTGGTCGGCGCTGCGGGCATAGATGCGGCGTTCCCGGCCGGAATAGAAAGCCTCGCTGAATTCCACAATGGCACCGCGTCCCCGGGCCAGGGCCTGGTAAGAGGCGCGGTCAGGAACGATGAAGATTTCGGCCTTGCCTTCTGGATAGACGCCCAAATCCATCTGGAGCTTTCCTATCCTCGAGTCCAGTTCATCCACGAAGCTCCGGCCGCCGGGGAAACCGCCATCCACGCTGTGGATAACGAAGTTTTCCGTGAAGGCCGCCACCTTGTATTCCTGAGCCGCCAATCCCGCAGCGAGCAGGCAAAGAGCGAACAGCCAAAGCAGGCGTTTCAGTTCGGCAACTCCTTGCGCCCCAGAAGGGTATAATAGTCCGTGGCGTCTTTTTTGGCCACGTTGCCGGAGGGAACTTTGTCTATCCTGATTTCGTGTTCGAAGCCATAGAGCCTGAAGACCAGCAAATCCCCCTCTCTCACCTCGGCGGAGGCTTTGGCGGTTTTGCCGTTCAGGCTCACCAAGCCCTTGTCGCAGGCAGTTTTGGCGATGTTTCGGGTCTTGGTGAGGCAAAGCTTGTTGAGCAGTTGGTCAATACGCATGGCGAACCCCTTTTTCGGAGGCGTATTTCTATATGGTTCTGATTGTTAACGGGATAAGAGCCGCTGCGTTTCCAGGGCGATCATCAGCTCTTCGTCGGTGGGAACCTTCAGCACTGTCACCCGGGATTCCGGCGCGCTCAGCAGCGCTATGTCGGAGCCCGCGTTGGCGTTGGCTTCAAGATCCAGCCTGATGCCCAGGGCATCCATATCCTGGCAGACCTGTTCGCGCATGGCGGACATGTTTTCGCCAACCCCTCCGGTGAAAACCAGCAGGTCCAGGCCGTTCATCGCGGCGAAGTATGATCCGATGTATTTCTTTATGCGATAGCAATATACGTCAAACGCCTGAATAGCGGCGGGGTTTTTGTGGATAGTCATCTGGTCCTCGATTTCGCGCATGTCGTTCGAAATCTGGGAAAGGCCGAGCATTCCGCTTCTCTTGTTCAGGATGACGTTCACTTCGTCCACCCCCATCCCCATGTTTTTCTGCATGTGGATAGGCAGGGCGGGGTCGATGTCGCCGCAGCGGGTGCCCATCATCAGGCCTTCCAGCGGGGTTAGGCCCATCGAGGTGTCGATGCTTTTGCCGCCGTCTATGGCGGTGATGGAGGCGCCGTTGCCAACGTGGCAGGTGATGATTTTCAGGTCCTCGATGTTTTTGTTCAAATACTCAGCCGCCTGCATGCTCACATACTTGTGGGAAGTGCCGTGGAAGCCGTAGCGGCGGATTTTGTGGACCTTGTAAAAGTCCAGCGGAAGCGGATAGAGAAAGGCTCGTGGAGGCATGGACTGATGGAAGGCGGTGTCGAAAACCCCGCACTGCGGAACGGAAGGCATATTGGCCTTCACGGCCTCGATCCCTTTCAGATTGGCGGGGTTGTGCAGCGGCGCCAGCGAGACGCATTCCTGCATCACGTTCACCACGTGGTCCGTGATCACCACGGCGTCCGAATAGTGTTCCCCAGCATGCACGAGGCGGTGTCCCACGGCGTCGATTTCGCTCTTGTCGCCGATAACGCCGTTAACCTTGTCCAGCAGCGAGTCGATTATGAGCTGGAGACCCTGTTCGTGGTTCTCGATCACCATTTCCCGCTTTTTCTTGGTGAATTTTTCGCTTTTGTAGGTGAAGAGCGCGATGTCTTCCCCGATCCTTTCCGCGATGCCTTCAGCCAGCACGTGCCGGGGCTCGATGTCGATGAACTGGTATTTGATGGACGAACTGCCGCAATTGAGCACTAAGATTTTCATTTGTTCCTCGTTGTTTTGTTTTTTTGTCCAAGTCGGCGCGGAGGGGCAAAACTGTCAACCGATTTGGCTGTCCGGCGCTTTTTGGCTACGCATCCACGTTTATCCGCGCCCCATTCACGTCCGGCTGAAAAAGCCACAACCCCGGCCCTCGGGCGGGCGGGGGCGAAAGGCAGGCCGGATCAGGAAAAGAGGCGGATCAGCAGGGGTGTGGTGAAGAGGGATATGAGGGTTGAGACCGAGACCATGGTGGCGGCGAAGGAGCGGTCCATGTTCTCGCGGTCGGCAAAGATGAGGGTGTTGAAACCCACCGGCAGGGCGGAACAGGTGAGCACCACCAGGCGCGGGACGCCCTGCAGCCCGAAGAGCAGGGAAAGCGCGAATCCAGCGGCGAAACCCAGGCCCATCCTGATGAACACGGCTATCAGCGCCTTGCCCAGATGGGAGAGCTTGGGCGCGAAAGCCAGTCCCAGAGCCACCATCATCAGCACTCCGATGGGCTGGCTCAAAACCTCCAGCAAGGTAATCGCGGCAGGCGAGATGTGCAGTCCGAATCCCTTGATGGCAAAGGCGATGGCCATGGCCCAAAGCGGCAGCAGGGTGAGGAATTTCTTTATCTGGATGCGGTCGCTGTGGGCGTTGTCTCCGTATTTGATGGCGTTGTAGTAGCTGAAAGTGAAGATCAGGATGGTGTTGCCGATGTCGTAAAGCGAGGCGAGGGCAAGTTCCTCGCTGCCGATAGCCTTGAAATAAGGCAGGGCGAAGGCCGTGTTCATGATCATCGTGCCCACCAGGAAAGAGCCGAAAGTGGGGCGGGGCATGGCCAGTTTTTTGCCGATGGATGATGAAATGAAATAGATGATGAAAACCACCAGCATGGCGATCAGCGGGACCAGCAGCATGTTCGCGGAAGGCGTGGCACGGTAGATGGCGAGGATCATCAACGGGGGCAGGCAGACGTTGAGCATGAAGCGCAGCAGCACCGGGGCGTCGTCTTTGGAAAGGAATTTCAGGCTTTTCAGAACGATGCCGAGGGCGAAGGAGAAGACGAGGACGATGTTTTGTTCAGTCATGGCTTTTTAACGCAGGGGCTGGAAGAAGGGGAGACACGGAGAAAAGGGGGAAGGCCGGCCTCCGTGAAAGGTTGAAAGACATAAGGGTTGCGGACACACGCTTCCTAAAACCGGATTCCCGCCTCAATCGCCGGGGGCGTAAAAGACCTTGTAGAGAAGGTCCAAATCGGCCAGCAGCCTGGCGTTGCGGGTTTCCTCCGCCCGGTTTTCCGGCTTCTCGAGCAGTTGCCAGGCGGGATCTTGGGCCAGGGCTTGGGCGAGGTTCCACTTGCGTTTGAATCTCCTGCCCTCCAGTTGGCTGAGCGCTTCCAGCTGTTCCGGGCTCAGGCGCTTGTCCAGGCCATGTTTTTGCAGCAGTTCCAGCTTCACCAGCAGGGGGTGGTTTTCGCTGATGGAGATGATTTCCCTGGCCTGTTCTGGCGGGTAGGCGTCTTCGAAAGTGAGTTCCCGGTAGATTTCCATCTCGGTCTTGAAGGTGCGCAGGTTCACGAAGCTAAGCTTGTTGGTGTCTATCCCCCGGCGCCCGATTTCTTTCACCGCGCTCTTGTCCACGCTGTAGGTTAGGGGATGGCGGACCTCGAGCTCAAAGACGTTCTGCGTGATGAAGAGGGCGACGAAGGAAAAAAGGAAGGCCATCGTCGGCGCGGCGATCCAGGCCAGGGTGACCTTGCCGAGGACATTGTAGCGGATGTTTCTTCCGCCTTTGGCGAGCCCGATTCCGATCACGGCGCCCACGATCACCTGGGTGGAAGAGATCGGCACCAGCGGAATGGGCGGAAGCCCCAGCGAGACAAGCAGGTCATGCAATCCGCGGGAGGAAAAGAGAAAGAGGACGATGGTCTCCGTGAGCAGGGCGACCAGCGCCGTGGCGGGCGAAAGCTGAACGATGTCTTTGCCCACGGTGCCCATCACCCGGTGGGAATAGGTGTAAATGCCCAAAACCACTGCCAGTGCGCCGATGATGTAAAGCTGCTGCACGCCGGTGATGGATAGGGAGGGGCCGAGCGCGATATCCTTGAAGGGCGTGACCGGAACAAAGACGCCCACAGCGTTGGCGATGGTATTGGCGCCCAGGAAGTAAGACCCCACGGCGCCAAAGAAGATGAGGGCGTAGCGGATGATCATGTCCTGTTCCAGCAGGTGGCGCTTCGAGTTGTTGACCCAGCCGCGCACGATGTAGAAGAGCAGGGCGGCTATTCCGGCGGCGACGACGAAGGCGGTTATCCAGCTGCTGGCGATGGTGAGCAGGGAACCGAAGTTGGTGAGGCGCCCGGAAAAGTAGTTCCAGCCGATGAGCGCGCCCACGATGGTCTGTGAAACAGAGACGGGAATGCCCAGCCGCACTATCACCAGGATGGCCAGCGCGGCGGCCAGCGCCACGGTGAAAGCGCCGCCCAGGGCGTCCACCGAACCCAAACGGCCCAGGGTGCTGGAGGGTCCGCTTCCCTCCAAAACCGCTCCCAGAAAGTAAAAGACCGAGGCGATCAAGGCTGCCTGGCGGAATCTGATCATGCGGGTGGAAACAGCGGCGCCAAAGA
The DNA here is from genome assembly GCA_012516855.1 of Candidatus Cloacimonadota bacterium. Taxonomy (NCBI): domain Bacteria; kingdom Pseudomonadati; phylum Candidatus Cloacimonadota; species Candidatus Cloacimonadota bacterium. The sequence goes on along the minus strand of JAAYWB010000064.1, from coordinate 2,340 downwards.
TGTTGCCGGTGTCGTTGGCCCCCATCGACCAACCTATGAACAGGCCGCTGATCAGGAAAATGTAGATCATGCCGGGGTCAGAGCTGCCTTTTGATGGCGTAGATGGCCAGGCGGTCGCAAACGGCCTGGGCGTAATCGGAGATTTGTTCGATGTGCAGGGCGAACCAGCGCAGATGGGACTTTTGAGCGAGTTCCATATCCTGGGCGAAAATGAGGCGGCGCAGCTTTTCGCCCAACTGGTCGGCCTCGCGCTCGAAGAAATAAACCTTGTGGATGTAGTTGTTCACCTGGGCAAGGTCGCGGAAAAAGGAGCGCACGGCATAGGTGAGCTGCTCCACGGCCGCTGTCGAGGCTTTGGTGGTCTGTATCCAGAGGTCGTTCGCCTCCTGCGGTATCTGCGGCATTTCGATGGAAAACTGCATCAGCGTGTCCTTGATGTTGTCCATCACCTCGTCCGTGTTTTCCAGAATGGCCAGAACGTCGCCCCGGTTTTCCGGGATGAGGGTGCGTTCGTAAAGATAACGCTCTATCGCCACGCGCAGGTCGTCGGCCTTTTTTTCGTTTTCGCGGATGAGGTTCAGCCGCTCTTCAAACTGCTCATACCTGCCCAACAGGTAATCCTCCACGCCAAGCTGGAAGAGCAGCGCGGAATCGCTTACCACATCCAGGAATGTGTCAATCTGCGACTCCACGAACTTGGTGGTTTTCAGCGCCAGTGCCATGTCAACTCCTGTTCTCTGTTATAGTCAATGTAACCTTTCAGTTTATTTTCAACCTTATAAATCTGTCAAGCGGAAAAGCGCGGACCCTTATGCATCATTCCGGGCCTGACCCGGAATCCAGTCCGGACGGAATAGCCTATAATCCACCACCCAGCCCCACATCCACGTCATTCCGGGCTTGACCCGGAATCCAGTCCTTATCCTTTCATGGATCCCGGATCAAAGTCACCTCACGGGCTCGGTGACGTCCGGGATGACGTATGTTCTGCTCTCCCGGCCAATGTCTTTACACGTCATTCCGGGCTTGGGATGACGTATGTTCTGCTCTCCCGGCCAATGTCTTACGCGTCATTCCGTGCCTGACCCGGAATCCAGACCGGGCTGAATAGCCCATAAACCCCCACCCAGCCCTAAACCCACGTCATTCCGGGCTTGACCCGGAATCCATCACTTATTACATTCCTTGCGCCTCTTGCGCAGTTTGCGTCTTACGCACGCGGCGAGATTTCGACAGCATTCTTGAAACCCAGGCGGTTGAAGACCAGTTCCAGCATGAGCAGGATGATCAGTTCAAAGAACGCCTGTTCGTCATCTTCTTTGATGAAGGGGATGTCCACCAGCTTGTTCACTTTGGCGGCCAGTTCCCGGGCGAGTTCTTTCAGCAGGTTCTCGTTCATTTGTCTCTCCTTGTTTTTTTACCACAGAGTCACAGAGGGAAAGCGGAGTTCGTGGAAAGGTGGAAGGGGACTCCGACCCCTGGAGTCCAGCGAGCTTGCGAGCATGGACTACAGGAATTGTTGCTGTTGTCGTCGATGCTTCGTTCTACGCCAGCCCATCCCTCTTTTTATCCCGTAGATCCTGTCATCCGCGTTCCCTTCAATTCGTGGACGGTAAAAGGAGGGGGCCTTCCGACCCCCTCTTACCCTCCGGGTCAGTAGGCTTCGGTGAGGTCGTCGTAGTTGGCGACCTTTTTCAGGAAGCCGTTTTCGATGGCGTTTTTCACGGTGCTGACGCTGGCGCCGCCGAGTTCGAAGTCTTCCACGGTGAGGGTGGAGATGTCGATGCTGGGCGTCTTGTCCTGCCAGGCGTGGAGCGCTTTCACCCAGAGCGCGTAGCCGTTGGGCGGATACTGCGTTTTGGGCACGTTTTCGTTGCCGTTGCGCTGGGCGTAGGTTTTAAGGTCCGCCTTATACTCGGGCGAGGCCCCGGCCCAAAGGATGGCCAGGTTGCTGCCGGTTTTGCCCAGGTTGTCGTTGTGGACGGTTAGCCTGGGATACACGTATTCACGCCCGATGCAGAGCTTGTGGTCCCGGTAGCTGCCATAGACCATTTCGTCGATGGTGCCGCTGTAGGTCGCGATGCCGTATTTGAATTTCACCTTCATGGCTGTGTCCTCCTTGTTTTATTGGGATTTTCCTTTCCGCGCGCGAACGGAAACACATCCCTCTATAAACGTGCGTATGAGAAAAATGGGGTTTCGCGGAAATATTTTGCGTTTCCCGGGAAAAAGCCTTACACAGACTGCAGGTAGCGGCGCTCGCCGAAGCGCCGAAACTCCCAAACCAACGTCCAGAAACAATCTCAATCCCAGCCTCCATCCCACGTCATTCCGGGCTTG
>JAAYWB010000063.1 GCA_012516855.1 Candidatus Cloacimonadota bacterium | reverse complement strand
TGGCATAACTATTATTGCCGACCATGATCTGGGTGGGGGAGGTGGCCGGATTGGCAGTGGGAACTCCAAGGTAGGGCATCACGGAAGGGTCGCCCATGATGTGGTAAACTTCCCAGTAGTAGTTAGTGCGTGAGCTACCGCTTTGGCTAACTGCCAGGTTGCCGGAGTAGATGCTCTCGCCGACGGTGGTGGCCCATTTGTCATAGGTTTCGCCGTGAGTGTGGAACATGGCGTCATAAGCGCCAAGTTTGGTGGCATCATAAGGCGGGGCGGAACCGTCGATGTTGGTTTTGTAACCCACTGCCCAGTAATAGTCCTCATTCCAATAGGTGCTGTTGGTGCCGCCAATGTAGGCCACTCCGCCGCCGTCAGCTTTGCGGATTACGGCTTCGCCGAAGCAGGGGCTGGAGTAGTCAAACTCGTTGGTGATGCAGCAGTTGCCCACCATAACTCCGTATTTTCCGGAGTTAGTCATGGCATTGACGTCGGAGACGGTAAAGCTGGGGTCGTGCCAGGAGGTCTGGCTCCCGTGAGCGGTATAGACAATGTAACCCCGGCCTTCATTGGCGTTGGCGATAATTTGCTCGTCACTGCTGCCGGAGGCGGGATAGAGATAGGTGTCGGAAGTGATACCGTGGGCGGCATTGAAATACTCAGTGGTTGCATAATTGATGGCGCCGTTGGCATGAGTGGGAGACCAGCTGGAATCCACTCCGGCGATGAGCACCGTCTTACCCAAATAACTGATGTCCGGCATCTGGGTCTTTTCAAAGGTTATGGTCTTGTTAATGACGTTGGTCAGTTCGGTGGTGCTGGAAACTGAGAAGCGGCCGTGGTACATTTCCGGCATGTAGTCAGTGCCATTAAGGCGCACGTAGGTGAGGTCGGTCACGTGTGAGCCAGTCGCGCCGGTATTGGTGGCGACTGTGATGGTGCCGGATTCATCGCCTATGATCAGCAGGTAGGTAGGGGCCGGATCATCGGCAGTGGCAGCATCCCACAAAGACTGCATATAGTTCTTGATGGCGGTGGTGGTGTTTGCCACGGTGCCGCCGCTGCCGACGGTCGCCACGTTCACCACAAAGCCCTGCTGGGTCTTCCAGTCCACGTAACTCTGGATGTTGCTGGTGTAGCCAACCGGGCAGAGGATGACCATTTTGGTGGGATGGCGCACCAGAGCGGTGCGATTGTCCGCGTTCCAGTTGAAGATAGTGTTGCTGTAAAGCTGTTCAAACTCCCAGGAAGCAGTCCTGGCCAGCATGTCGGCGGTGGCGATGATGTCCGGGTTGACAAAATCCACCCGGACATCCAGGTTTTCCATCACCCGGATACTGTTGGTGACGGGGTTGTAGCGCACCGGATAAAAATCGAGGGCGAAAACCCGCACACCGCGCATCATGCCAAGTTCCGAAACCTGCACCCAGTCGCGGCTGTTGAACTCATCGCGGCTGTAAAGCATTTCGTTCACCACAAAAGGAATGGTGGCAGGATCGGCGGATTTGGAGATGGGCTCCTGGGCCGGGATGACGCGGTTTTGCAGTTTGTTGGCGTTGTTGTCAAATTCCCGAGCGGATTGTGAATTGAGGGTTAGGCGGACTTCCGCGCCCAAAGGCACAGCGATGGTCCTGCGCAGCATGGGCAGCTTGGGCTCGCCCACTTCGTTGCTGAAGCCCCACCCTTCGATGGAAAGCTCGTCAAACGTGCCTTCCTTGGTCTGGACTTCAATGATCTTCAGTTCGCCAACGCTGTAGTTGACGTCAAAACCGAGGTCGCTGTTGTTTCTAAGCAGAGCTTGGTTTGTAGTGGGGCTCAGCTCCACCTGCCGGGTCTGGGCAGACAGGGCCAAGGCGAATGTCAGGGTGAGCGCTAGCAGCAGCAACACCTTACCTTTGAACTTGTTGTGCATACGATACTCCTATATGCTTGATTGCTTCTGACTTGAAATTCTTGCACGGTGGCAGATGGCAAACCAATCCGCCAAGATTATACATTCGCGCAATCAATTCCAGATGCGATATTTGTCAACTGATAAATGAGAGACACGTAACATTGTGTAAATAATGCGGATCAGGCGCACTTATGAATATTCATCAACCGGATTTCTGCGTTTCCTGCATTGAGCCGGGCAGTTTTCCTGAGAAATGACTTGACTGATCTGGCAGTGTGGATGTAACCTCAACCTAACAAACTTACTGCCTGTCTGGATAAGTATGACAAAACAATGCCAAGCAAGGAAATGATGGAAATAATCAACGTTCGCGATCACAGATCGGGCCCCGAATCCGCTGCCCGTTACATCCACGGCATCTGGGGCCGGCCTCAAAACCTGGCTTTCTACCTCGATGCCGTGCTACACTCTTCCCTTTCAGGAAACGCGTTGCCCAGCTTCTATCTAATGCTCGATGGAGAGCGGGTGGCAGGCTGTTGCGCGCTGCTCACCAACGATCTGATCAGCCGACAGGACCTCTGGCCCTGGCTGGCCTGCCTCTATGTGGAACCTGATTACCGGGGACGGGCTTTGGGCGCCACGCTACTGGAACATGGCGCAAGGGAGGCAAAAAGAATGGGTTACGGCACCCTATACCTAACCACCGACCACGATGGCTATTATGAAAAGTACGGCTGGTCCAGGATGGAGGATGGTTACAACCTCTTCGGGGAACGCAGCCGCATCTATTGGCTTGAACTGAATTGAAGGCTATTTCTGAATCGTTCTGGCCTTGATCCAGGCGGTCATTTCATCCAGCACCACCGGCGCAAAAGTCTGCTCTATCCTGGCATATTCGTCCGGATGGCCGGTTTCGCATTCCTGGAAAAGGTGGTTCAGGCCTGGGTATTCACGCAGGGTGTAGTCTTTGTTGCCGGCTTCTTCCAGCGCTTCGCTGATGGCGGGGAAATTTTGTTTGGCCGGCACCTGAAGGTCTTTGCTGCCATTCAAAGCGAGCACTGGGCAGGTGACTTTTTTCAGCCACTGGGCAGGGTCAAGCCTGATGAATTCATACATCCAGGGATTGGCCACGCTGTCCATCTGCATCCTGAATAGTTCATCGTAAGTGATGCCTTCCGGGATTTTGATCGTGCCGTCATCCATCTTTTCCTTCAGGTAGGCGCGAAGCTCCGTTTCAAAGCTTGCCAGGTCCTGCGCCTGCAGGGCCAGCCTGAAGGCCCCGGCGTTCACCTCCATGGTCCGGTTGACCTCCTCTTTCTCCATCCCTGATGCTTGGGCGATCAATTCTCCCTGCGCCTGCAAAAGCTTATCGCCTCGGATGCCTGTTCCAGCCAACATCACGATGAAATCCACCTCGTCAGATTGAGAAGCGACGATGGGGGCGATGATGCCACCCTCGCTGTGGCCCACGAGCCCGATGAAACTGAATTCTGGACGGAACTTCAGATAATTAACCGCGGCCAGGGCGTCGGTGGCAAAATCGTAAGTGGTTCCGGTGGAAGCTTCTCCGCCGGAACCGCCAACTCCGCGGTCGTCGTATCGCAACACAGCTATTCCGTTGCGGGTAAGGTGGTCGGCGATCACCCAAAACGGCTTGTGCCCCATCAGTTCTTCATCCCGGTTCTGGGGACCGCTGCCCGAGATCAGCACCACCACAGGGAAAACGCCTTCCCCCTGTGGCAGGGTGAGCGTTCCGGCCAGTTCGATCCCCGCTTTGGGATTGGAAAAGAGCACTTCCTCGATCCTGTATCCGAAAGGCTCCTTGGGTTCCTGCGGCCTGATGTAAACAGGTTTTTCCAGCGCTTCCCGCTGCAGGTTCAGAGGAAATTCCATCCCGGCCTGTTTGAAAGTCCCCGCGATCATTCCTTCCTTCAGTTCGCCGGAGTAGGTGATCGAAGGCACATCCATCACCAGTTCCAGCTTGGGGTCTTTGAATTCGGTCCTGGCCACGGGCAAGCCGAAAGCGCCCTGGTCCGGACTGTCCATGGTGGCGGTCAGCCCAGTCTCCGTGGTGATGATGTGAAAAACGACGCGGATTTTCTGCCCGCCCACGTCCAGCATCCCGTTCCAGCTACCGCTGATATCCGTGGCGGCAAGGCCTGCCACTGCCGCAAGTGCCAGCAACACAGTGACAAATCTTCTCATCATATACTCCTCATGTTGTGATCCTCATCTGTATCCTGTTTGATACATTCCCGGCATCTGTCAAGCAAAAACGCAGAAAGTTCTTGACTTATTTCGGACTTTAACTAATTAGGTATTCAGTTAAACACCAAACAAGGGAGAAACGATGTCAGATTCATTCTACAAGGCCATCGCGGACCGCACTCGGCGGGAAGTCCTTTCCCTGCTGCGGCGCAGCGGGCCGATGTCCGTGAACGAGATAGCAAGCCATTTCACTATCAGCCTGCCAGCCCTCAGCGAGCATCTGAAGGTGCTGCGCAACGCGGACCTCGTTTCCACACGCAAGGAAAAGCAATTCGTCTTTTACAGCCTCAACACCACGGTGCTTGAGGATTTGGGCAGTTGGGTGCTGGATCTGATAAGAAAAAAAGAGGTGAATGATGAATAGACTGAAGAAGTACAAATGGGCGCTGCTGGTCCTGGTGCTGCACCTGGCAGCCGTGCTCTGGTTCGCCACCCAGTTGCCGGAAGGGGCAAAGGTTCCCATCCACTGGAACTATCTAAACCAGATCGATGGCTGGACGGGGCGCACGACAGGCCTCTTTTGGGGCATTGGATTGAACGTGCTGATGTTTCTGATGCTCTATCTGCTGCACTGGTATTCCCCCTGGTACAATAAATACGCCGGGCGGTTCGAAAAGATCCTGCCTCCGCTCACCACCACTCTCCTGGCCTGTTTCTCCACCATCAGCCTCTACTCGCTGTATGTTGCCAAATGGGGCGAGGTGCCCGGCGTGAAGCTGATCCTGGTCCTCATCGGCTTGTTCCTCTTCTATTTTGGCAATCTGATGCCGAAAGTGCCCAAAAACATGTTCGTGGGCATCCGCACGCCCTGGACCATCGCCAATGAACTGGTCTGGGAAAGGACCCACCGCCTGGGAGGATGGCTGTTCGTGATAGGCGGAATCGTCATGATCCTCAAAGGCCTCATCCTGACAGGCTCCGCGCTGTTCCAGAACATTACCACGGTGCTGGCTTTGGGCTGCCTGCTCTATCCGCTGCCGTATTCGTTCATACAGTATAAGAAACTGGTGAAGTGAGAAGGACTTAGGCTCATTTTTCAAATATAGTGGGTGGGACTGCCTTCATTCCAGTAATGGATACCCCGCGAAGGATTGAAGCGACAAGGTCTGGCCGTTAAGGCCCTGTCCTGTGGCCCTGATCCGCCTCCCGCACGATGCCCGCATTTGATGCGAGGACTGGACGGGAGGCATGGGAGAGGGATGGACTCGGGCGCTAAGGACCTGGCTGGCAGGATATTGCTATGGATAAGCTGGTTATGGCTCTCCATTAAATCAAGAGGGTGTAGGTACTCAACCAAAAAGGAACCCTGAGGGTAAACTCACACACTCAATTTGAACATGAGCCTTATTTCATCAATACCAGCTTGTGGCAGGAACGCTGTCCACCGGCACGCAGCTTACATAGATAAACACCGCTGGAAACCTGCCGTCCGGCATCATCAAGCCCGTTCCAGACAGTGGTGTGATGTCCCGAGGGAAGGTAAGAATTGACCAGGGTTTTCAGCTTTCGGCCCCTCAAATCGAAGACACCAAGTTCCACCGGCCCTGACCGGGCAAGGCTGAAGCGGATATTGGTCTCCGGGTTGAAGGGGTTGGGGAAATTGCCCTCAATCCCCGTCAAGGCCGGGGTTTGGCTGTCATCCGCCACCGGCACGTTTTCGGCGTTGAAGCTATCCACCAGCAAAGCCGATCCCCCGTCGGTGCAGTGATGGATCCCAACATACACTATCTCGTCCTCGAAACCGGACAGATCAAAAATATACTGGGTCCAGGACGCCGGAACCTCCAGGGCTTGGGCTCCGCTGATGATAACGAAGCTTTGGGGGACGGTTCCGAAGGTTGATACCCCCACTTTGATACGTTCCAAACCATTGTCCGCGTTCAGCGAGCGCGCCTGGAACCGGCAGAAATCCATGCCCTTCACGGCTGGGGTGATCAGCCAATCCGAGCTGGGAGGCTGGGTGGCAGGGAAACTGGCAGCCATTTTGTCGCCTGAATAGGCCTGGATCCCGCTAAGGGGAGGGATGGTGGCTGTGGGGTTGAAAATGATGAAAGCCTGGGGTTCTCCGGCATGGGGCCAGTTGACGCCGCTGATACCGGAAGTTTCGGAGAGATCAACATCCACGCAGGTCCAGGGCGCGAATTCCAGCGCGAAATCCTCATGGTCCTCAAAGCTGTCATAAAACCTAAAGGGAAAAGGATCGAAATGCAGGATGAAATTGCAATAGATGGTCTGGCCACCCACAACGACCACACCAGCCTGAGTCGCGGACTGGTGGTCAGGGTGGCTGGCTGTCACGCTGTAAGTCCCGGCCTCAATCTGCATGCTGTACATGCCGGAGGCGTTGGTGGCGGCGGTCACGGTACCGCAGGATACGGCGGCCCCCTGGATGGGTTGGTTAAAAATATTGCGCACAACGCCTGTAATGGTCCCCGTATCCCTTTCCCCACATGATGTTGCCGGTAATTCTCCAGCGACTAGCGTGGCCATGGCAGCCATCACCAGCAGCAAACAAAACACCTTGGAGCGCATGATCTTGCCTCCTTTTCTTTTTAGGCAGGGGATGCCGCTCGCATCACACAACCTCATGGCTGCATTTATTCCATCCTTATGATATGTGTCAAGTAATGTTTTTCTTGCCGAGATAAAAACTCGGATTATCTTTAGCAAAGGCAAATTCCCCTGCCGAACGGTTCTCACACCCGTTTTTCAACCCGCTAATTCCGCAGAGGTTGACAGAATCCCCATGCTGAAAAACTTCGCATGCGAAGGAATTTGAAAAGAGATAATGAAGAAAAAGAACATCCAGGTTTTGGAGGAAATGCCGATCGCCCGGGCGATACTGCATCTGGCCCTGCCCAGCGTGCTGAGCATGATGGTGAATATTTTATACAACCTCACGGACACCTTTTTCATCGGCAAGCTGCACAATGAAGCCCTGGTGGCGGCGGTATCCATTTCTTTGCCGCTCTTCACCTTGCAGATGGCGGTCGCGGGGATATTCGGGGTAGGTGGCTCCAGCTACCTCTCCCGGCTTCTGGGCAGAAAAGACTTCCGGAAGGCCCGGGAAACAACTACCACTGCGGTATTCAGCTCATTCGTGCTTTCCATTGTTTTGGGAGTGGTGGGCATTCTTTGCATCCCTCTGTTTTTGAAGGTCACCGGCGCCAGCGGCGAAACGGCAGTGGCAGCCAGGCAGTATATGTTTTGGATTCTGCTCGGAAGTCCCTTTGTGATGCTGAAATTCACCATGGTGCAGTTGGTCCGCGGCGAAGGCGGCGCCCGCCAGGCCATGTATGGTCTGGTAATCGGTACTGTCACCAATATAATCTTAGACCCCATTTTTATCTTTGGATTTAAAATGGGGGTCACCGGCGCGGCCATTGCCACGGTGATCGGGCAGGGTCTGGCCATGTGCTATTTCATCAGGTATTATCTTTCCAAACAAGCGGTTGCGGCACCGGCTCTGAGGTTCCTGCGCCTGCGCTGGGAGATTTACCGCGAGATTTTGCTAATCGGCGTCCCGTCCTCACTCAGCCAGGTGATGATGGGCATCGGCAACACCATATCTTACAACCTTGCCTCTGCCTACGGAGTGAGCGCCGTAGCCGCTCTGGGAGTGGCTTCGCGGGTGTTTTCCATCCCCATTTTCGTGTTCATCGGGGTTTCCATCGGCGTGCAGGCGCTTATCGGCTTCAACTATGGCGCCGGAAACTATCCCCGCATGAAAAAGGCCATCAGCACCGCTGTGATAATCAATCTAAGTCTCAGCGTGGTTTTCACCCTCCTTTTTGTCCTCTTCCCCCGGCAGTTGATCAGCATGATCACCCCCATCAAACAGACCGTGGAAATCGGCAGCCAGGTAATCGGGGCCTATCTTTACGCCATTCCCTTCGCCGGGGTTGGCATGATCATGATGAATAGCCTGCAGGCAATGGGCAAGGCCCTGCCTGCTTTCATCGTTTCCATCTCGCGCCAGGGCCTGGCCTACATTCCGGCGCTGCTGCTTCTGAACAGATTCTTCGGCTTTGACGGCCTGATCTTCGCGATGCCGCTGTCGGACTTCGTTACCACCCTGCTTTCGGGAATCTTCGTGATCTCGATCCTCAGCCGGCTAAAACACCATCCCGCACCGTCCTTCCAGGAATTCAGCCAACCACAGCCAGCGGATGAGATCTGATTTGTCCGGCATGTCTGGATTTAGCTTCCGGAGAGAATTCAGCCATGCCCTTAACGAAAAGCCTTGACATGCTTTGCCCCTGTTTTTTTTGAACGCCAATGCGATAATCGAATAAAGGAGAACTTCACATATGCTTAACTTTTCACAAGCGCCAGACGGCACCAAGTATCCAATCCCCACTGAAGAAGATAACGCTCGCGAACGCGAGTTGTTAGTCAAAATTACCGAGGAGCAGCGCGCGCTGGGCCGTAAGATCGTGGCCGTGCAAGGTCTGGGCTTTGTAGGCTGCGTGATGGCTACCGTGGTGGCCGACGCCACCGACAAGGACGGCAATCCTTATTACTTTGTGCATGGGCATCAGCGTGCCTCCAAACGCTCGTTCTGGAAAGTGCCAGTTATCAATTCCGGAGTGCCGCCGGTCAGTTCATCCGATCCTGAGGTTCCCCAAATTTTCCACCGCACCGTGGTGGAAAAGAAGAACTTCCGCGCCACCAGCGAAGATTCTGTTTACAGCCTCGTTGACATCGTGGTCGTGGACATCCAGCTTGATGCCACCAAACCCTCTTTCGGCGAGGCGGAGAAAGGTTATTGCGACCTCTTTGCCTTCCGTGAAGGAATCCGCACGCTGGGCCAGCACATCCGCCCCGACTGCCTGGTGCTGGTGGAAACCACCGTTCCGCCCGGAACCTGCGAAAAAGTGGTGAAGCCCATTCTGGAAGAGGAATTCACCAAACGCGGCATCGATATTGTCGCCAATCCGCCCCTCGTGGCGCATTCTTACGAGCGCGTGATGCCCGGAGCCAAATACGTCGCCTCCATCCGCGATTTCTGGCGCGTCTTTTCCGGTGTGAACCAAAAGAGCATCGAGCTCTGCCACGAATTCTTGTCCAACGTGCTGAACGTGGAGGAATTTCCCCTCACCCAGCTTGACAACACCAACGCCTCCGAACTGGCCAAAACGATGGAAAACACCTACCGCGCTGTGAACATCGCCCTCACCCTGGAATGGGCCCGCTTCGCCGAACAAATCGGCGTTGACATCTTCAAGGTGCGCGATGCGATCCGGAAGCGCAAAGGCACTCATGACAATATGTTGCGCCCCAGTCTGGGCGTCGGCGGCTACTGCCTCACCAAAGACCCCGTGCTCGCCAATTGGGCCATGCAAACCCTCTTCGGCCTCGAGGGAACTTTGGAAATGGCCATCCGTGGCGTGAACATCAACGACACCATGCCGCTCCACACCATCGAGATTATCAAGACCGTGATCCCGGAATTGCGTGATGTGAACGTCGCCGTCCTGGGTGTTTCCTATCTGGAAAACGTTGGCGACACCAGACACTCACCCTCCAAGACCCTGGTGGAGTTCCTGCGCAAGGAATTTGCCAAAGTGCTCACCCACGATCCCTATGTGGAAGCCTGGCCGGAACTCGACGAATCAAAGGTGGAAAGTGACCTCAAAGCAGTTCTGCCCGGTGCCGACGTGGTGGTCTTCGCCGTGGGGCACGACCAGTATAAGGACCTCTCCCCGGCCGAAGTGCTGGCCATCTGCGGTACCAAACCCCTGATCGTGGACTGCTCGAACTTCCTCTCTGACGAGAAAATAGCTGAGTGTAAACGGCTTGGATGCCAGGTCCGCGGCGTGGGAAAAGGCCACATCGTCTAATCTCCAATAATTGGATACATACAAGGCGGGACCAGCTCCCGCCTTTTTTCGTGGGGATTTTTTCCAGCCTATCTTTTAGCGGCGTTCATTCACCCTGCCAGTCAGACACCATCCAACCCAAAGCAATTTCCTGATCTGGTGTAACTTAGGACTGAATAAGGATGCAATGGTTGGGTGTGTTGATCAGATCATGACGGATAGTTTTCCATCTGACGCTCCAGACGGGCGCCGTGCATCTGTCATAAAGTGGTTGTATCTGTCTCCCCGTTTAAGAATTTCCAGTATTTTATTAATAGCTGGGAAATCTTCCAATCCATTGTAGTCTGAGTGTTCCCCAAGAACTATTCATCATTGCAATTGAGCGTCGGGGGCATTCGCTTCATGGTCTGGATTTAACTTCCGCGACTTATGTGCAAAGGTCTTAATTCGTGGATAGAAAAAGGCCCACATATAAGCGCGGCCCCACCACGTCATTCCGGGCTTGACCCGGAATCCAGACCCCCCTGGCGTCCATGCTGGTGGAGCCTGGCGTACAGCGAACACGTGAGCATGGACGGCAGGAAGTTCAACGGAATGAACGGCAGGAAACATTGGAAGAGTCATTCATTGCTGTCGTCGATGCTCGTTCCTCGCTCTACGCCAGCCCACCACGTCATTCCGGAACAAATACAATGGCAGGGCAAGCCATTCCCAGTTGATGAATGCTTCCCATATGAAAAAGAGGGAGTTCCGCGAAGTGACGGAGTCCTTGATAGAAAGGGAGGCGTTGACCGTGGAAGCCGTGAGACTGAAAAATGGCAAAACTGGAAAAGTGTATGTGTTGAATGACCTTATCATGGAATCATGGGTCCAAAAATGACCTGTCAAAGGGAGGGAGAAACCCCTCCCTTTTGTATAAATTCACAAATCAATCCAGTAGGGAGAAAGTAGGGAGAATGGCTTATAACGTACTCTGCATCAGGGTTTG
>JAAYWB010000062.1 GCA_012516855.1 Candidatus Cloacimonadota bacterium | reverse complement strand
CCAGCAGAACGCCCCCATCATGGGCGCCACTGTCACTTGCGGCGACGTCACCGCCACCACCAACGCCTCCGGAGCCTACAGCATGCAGGTGGTTGCCGGAACCCACAGTGTGACCGCGTCCGCCGCCGGCTATGCTCCAAGCACCCAGACAGGTGTGATCGTGGTAACCGGCCAGACCACCACCGTGAACTTCCAACTGGCTGAAAGCCTGACCATATTCGAAGACGGTTTCGAAAGCTATGACAACTTCGCCTTGGAATTTGCGCCCTGGACCCTGGTTGACGTGGATCAGAGCAGCACCTACGGCATGAGCACGACCACCTGGCCAAACGCCTACGAGCCCATGGCTTACATGATCTTCGTGCCCAGCGCCACCACTCCCCCGCTGACCGAACTTACAGCCCATGGCGGAATCAAGATGGCTGCCAGTTTTGCAGCGGTCATGCCGTCCAGTGGAGGAAATGGACCGAACAACGACTGGATGATCACCCCCGTGCTCAGCAATCCTGCCGAGATTAGGTTCTGGGCCCGCTCCTACACCGCCCAGTACGGCCTCGAGCGCTTCAAAGTGGGAACCTCCACGGGTGGCACCAACCCCAACGACTTCACCATCATCAGCGGCACCAACTACATCCAGCCCCCTGTTGAATGGACCGAATACACCTACGATATCCCCGCTGGCGCGACCCGCATTGGCATCCAGTGCGTGTCGAACGACGCCTTCATCTTCCTTGTGGATGATGTAACCGTGATGGGCGGCACCGCGATCGAAGATCCGGGTGTTCCCGTCGTGGCCACCGAGCTGCACGGCAACTTCCCGAACCCCTTCAATCCGGAGACCACCATCCGCTACAGCGTGAAGGAAGCCACACCCGTCAGCATCGATATCTACAACGTGAAGGGCCAGCTGGTGAAGACCCTCGTGAACGAAAACAAGGCCAGCGGACACTATTCCGTCACCTGGAACGGCCGCGACAACAACAACCTGCCTGTCTCCAGCGGCGTCTATTTCTACAAGATGTTCGCCGGCAAGTACAGCAGCACCAGAAAGATGATCCTGATGAAGTAATCCGTCAGGTCGATAACGATCCCAACCCCGGAACGGTCCGCCGCTCCGGGGTTTTTGTTTGAGTGCCGTGGGTCGTTCCGACGCTGGGCTCTCTGCGGGGCTTAATTATATTGACAGAAAACCCGGCCACTCTCTTTTTGCCACATGCAGAAAATCACTCGTAAACCTACCCGGCAGATACAGTTGGGCAATGTCCCGATCGGCGGGGGCGCGCCTGTTTCTATCCAAAGCATGCTCAGCGTGCCAACCCGCGATTTGGAAGCGGCCCTGGCCCAGACAGCCGCTTTGGAACAAGCCGGCTGCCAGATCATCCGCTTCGCTGTAACCGGCGCAGAGGATATCCGGGCGATACCAGTTTTGGCGGAAAACGCCGGGGTTCCCCTGGTGGCGGACATCCATTTCGACCACAAACTGGCCTTGCAAGCCCTGGAAGCCGGAATCTCCGGACTTCGCATCAATCCAGGCAACATCGGCTCCCGCGCCAAGGTTGAGGCCGTGGTGAAGGATGCTTCCGAAAGGGGGGTGCCCATCCGCATCGGCGTGAACAGCGGTTCCCTGCCCAAAGAGCTGGTGGCCAAATACGGCGTGAGCGCAGAAGCCATGGTGGAAGCGGCTTTGGAGCACGTGCGCATTCTCGAGGACCTGAACTTTGGCGCCATCAAGATTTCCGTGAAGGCCTCGCACCTGCCTTTGATGCTGGAAAGTTACCGCGCCCTCAGCGCCAGGGTGGATTATCCTTTGCATCTGGGCATTACGGAATCCGGCACCCTGCTGGCTGGCAGCGTCAAATCCGCCATGGCTCTGGGAATCCTGCTTTCAGAAGGCATCGGCGACACCCTGCGGGTTTCACTAACCGCGGATCCCATCCAGGAAGTGGCTGTGGCCAAGCAAATCCTGCGCAACCTTGAACTGCGCCAGGGGCTTAACATCATTTCCTGTCCCACCTGCGGACGCACCCGGGTGGACCTTTTCAGCCTGGCTTCCGAGGTGGAAAGCGCCCTTCAAGCCTATTCCGATTTGCCGCTCACCATCGCCGTGATGGGCTGTGCCGTGAATGGCCCCGGAGAAGCGCGGGAAGCGGATTTCGGCATTGCAGGCGGGGACGGGGAGGGACTCATCTTTGCCCGCGGCGAAATCCTGAAGAAAGTGCCGGAACGGCAGCTTGTGGCTGAGCTAATACATCTCGTGGAAGAGTGGGTGAACAATGTCTAAAAGTCTTGGCTCCATATTCTTAACCTTTCTCAAAATCGGTGCTTTCACCATCGGTGGCGCCTATGCCATGATTCCCCTCATCCGCCGTGAAGTGGTGGAAAAACATGGCTGGATCTCTGACGATGATTTCCTGGACGGCCTGGCTGCGGCACAGTCCTGCCCCGGGCCAATAGCCATCAACATCAGCGTTTACGTTGGTCTGCATGTTCGAGGCCGCCTGGGTATGGCGGCAGCGGTGCTGGGCTCGGTGCTGCCTTCCCTGGTCATCATCATGCTGATCGCTGAACTCTTTGTCCACTACGCGGAACAAGCCCTGGTGCGCAAAGCTTTTCACGCGCTCAAACCAGCACTGGTGGCCCTCATCGCGGTGCCCCTGGCGGAAATGACCAAGACCGCCAATCTCAATCTTACCAATTTCTGGGTGCCGATTGTCGCTCTGGTGCTGGTGGGCTTTCTTGGCGTCAGTCCCATCTGGCTTATTTTGGCCACGATCGCCTTTGCCGTGGCGCAGGGTTTGTGGCGGAAGGAGAAGCCGGAATGACTTGGCTGACTTTGTTCTGGACCTTCGTAAAGATCGGGCTTTTCAGCTTTGGTGGCGGCTACGCGGTCCTGGCCATGATCCAGCAGGAAGTGGTGGTCCGCAACGCCTGGCTCACTCAAAGCGAATTCACGGATGTGGTGGCGATTTCGCAAATGACCCCCGGCCCCATCGCCATCAATTCCGCCACCTTCATCGGCTACCGGCAGGGAGGGGTTTTGGGCTCCCTGGTCTGCACCTTCGGCGTCATCCTGCCCTCGCTTGTCCTGATGCTGGTCATAACCCTCACCTATCTCAAGCTCCGCGAGCAGCCCTGGTTCAAAAACATTTTTCAGAAACTGCGCTGGCTGACCCTCGGCCTCATCGGCGCTGCCATGGTGCTCATCGCCAAAGGCGCTTTCACTGATTGGTTCACTGTGCTCGTCTTTGTGATCAGCCTGGCGATCTACTGGAAGTTTAAAACCAACCCCATTTATCTGATGCTGGGCGCTGCTGTCTTCGGGATGGTCTTCGGGTGAACAATCCATTGCTGTGTATGCGGTTAACCACTATTGAATATCGCCATTATTTGCTTGATTCGCCCTTTGCCCCATCTTACTCACATCCTGTTCACTTCCCGCTGAGTTCCCGCCTTTCAAACGGGAGGTCAACGGGAAGTAAGTGAGAGGCTAATTGGATAGGGCAAAGGAGGAGTCAGGTTTGGGACAGGCTGGAAACTTCCCGGTTTTGAGGCAGCTTCTGGAGGGACTGCTGGCTGGATCGGGATAACCGGCTCGAAATAAATCCCGAATTGGAACAAAATGTGTATCTGATGTCAATGACTCACGAGCTTATGGTTTTGGGGTTCGCTTAGGCTATTTTAATGGATAATAAACAGATAGATAGGAACAATGAACATGGCCAAACAACTGATAGTAAGCTTTCTCACAGCGCTGCTGGCGTTGGGAGCGCTCTGCGCCACCCCACTGGTGAACACCCCGGTCCAAGTGACCCAACCCGACGGCAGCGAACTGCTAATTCTTGCAAGCGGAGACGAATGGCACAATTGGCTGCACGATGCCGACAACTATACGATCGTCCAAAATGATGCCGGCTACTATGTTTACGCCAGGCAGGACGGTGAAAAGGTCGCTCCCACGGACTGGATCGTGGGTCGCGACTCCCCTCGGCACAGAGCTTTGCAACCGGGGGTGAATCTTTCCCGCCGGCTGATAGAGGAGAAATACTCCCGCTATGCCAACATGCGCGATTACAGCGACGCAAAATCCCCCCACACGGGCGATTTCAACAATATTGTGGTCTTCATCAAATTCGCCGATGACCCCGATTTCAACACACCGCTTGGAGTTTATGAAGAAATTTTCAACAACCCCGCCGGAAATTCCATGAAGCGTTATTTCTGGGAGGCCTCCTATAACCAGTTGAATGTGAACTCCACCTTTTATCCCATCCCGAACGGAACGACAATACTCTGCTACACAGACACTTATCCCCGGGCCTACTTCAAAATCCACAGTCCCTCCAACCCAAAGGGTTACAGCGGCGACAACGAACGCACCCAGCGGGAACATCAATTACTGCTGCGCGCCGTGAATGCCATCGCGTCCCAAGTGCCTACTGATCTGGTGATTGACGGCGATAACGACGGCTATGTGGACAACACCTGCTTCATCATCAAAGGCTCGCCGGAAGGCTGGGCCGAACTGCTCTGGCCCCATCGCTGGGTGCTCTATACAGTGAATGCCATGATACATGGCAAGAGGGTCTGGGACTTCAATTTCCAGATAGAGAGTTCCACCATGGGTTCCGGCGCCGGAGTGCTTTCCCACGAAATGTTCCACAGCCTGGGCGCGCCTGACCTCTACCGCTACAACGACACAACCATCGACCCCATCGGAAGTTGGGACATTATGTGCGCTGACCAGAACCCACCCCAGCACATGAGCGTGTGGATGAAACACAAATACGGGCAGTGGGTCTCCAGCATCCCGGAAATCACAACTTCCGGAACCTACACCCTCTCGCCGGTGGCTACCTCCGCCACAAACAACATCTGGCGCGTGCCCAGCTGGAGAAGCGGCGAATACTATCTGCTGGAATACCGGCGCCCTTCCGAGAATTACGATCACAACGTCCCCGGCACCGGCCTCCTGGTTTACAGGCTTGATTCCTCCGAAAGCGGCAATGCCAGCGGGCCCCCTGACGAGCTCTACATCTATCGCCCCAACGCCAATAACACCACCACCAACGGCACCCTCAACAATGCTGAGTTTTCGCTCCAGGTAGGGCGAACCGAGATGAACGAAGCCACGGTTCCCAGCGGTTTCATGAGCAACAACTCCCCGGGCGGGCTGAATCTCTATGATGTGGGCGAAGCGGGTGAAACCATCACCTTTAAAATCAAGATTTCGGATGTCCAGCTCACCTTTCCCCGGGGCGGCGAGACCTGGTTTTCCGGCAGCAACAAGGTGCTCACCTGGAAAGCCAAAAGCATGACCGGAACCGTAACCGTGGATTACAGCACCGATGGCGGCGTGAATTGGACGGTATTGAATGCCGACGCGCCCAACAACGGTAGCTATGCCTGGAACAATATCCCCGTGCTCAATTCCAATCAGGTTTTCGTGCGTATCACCCAGAACTCCAGCGGCCAGGCGGACAGCAACATCCATCCTTTAGCGATTGCCAGCGAAATGGCCACGCCACAGGGGACCTGGCCACCCGACGGCGCCACGGAAATTCCCACCAACCCGCTGCTGGCCTGGACCGCCACGCCGGGAGTGACCGGATATCAATTGCAGGTTTCAACCGACCCCAACTTCAACAGCTACCTGGTGAACGCCATTGACCATCCGGACAACCACTATCAGTTGCAGGGCCTTACGCCTTTCCAAACTTACTATTGGCGGGTCTGCGGGCTTGCCGACATCGGACCCGGGCCCTTCTGCCTCGACCTTAGCTTCACCACCGGCGACATCACCGAACTGCCTGACCCACCAGTGCTTACATATCCGGTACATCAGGCGGAAGACCTGCCCCTGGAACTCGATTTTTCTTGGACTCCCATGCCTCTGGCAGATAGTTACTCTCTCCAGATTTCGCAGAGCTTTTGGTTCGTGGATCCTGAAATTGACCTGCCCAACCTTACCACCACCAGCCAGCATGTTTCCGGCCTGCAGCCAGGGCGCACCTACTTTTGGAGGGTGAGCGCGGGGAACGTGGCCGGAAACAGCAACTTCAGCCACATCAACCAGTTTACCACTCTCCAATCCACCCCCGTGGAAGACGATACGGCTCCGGTTGTGATTAACGAGCTGAAACAGAATTACCCCAATCCCTTCAATCCCACAACCACCATAAGCCTTAGCCTGAAAGACGCCTCCCTGCCCGCCTCTTTGCAGATTTTCGACCTCCGCGGCAGGCTGGTTCGCACCCTTTTTCAGGGAATCCCTTCCGGACAGCGAATGGAGCTGGTCTGGGACGGCAAGGACAGCCAGGGCAGAGCCTGCGGCAGTGGGATTTATCATTATCGCCTGCGTTCCGGGGATTTCGCCAAGACTCGTAAGATGATATTAATTAAGTAAATAAGCCCGCCTATCGGCGGACCCGGAAAACATAATTAGCAGTTCCACCTCGGGACTGCTAATTTTTTCTTGCCTTTTTGGGTTATGTGATTATATTGACTGTAGAGATTCATTAAAGGAGGTTTGAAATGAAGATCACACCTTATCGCAAAGGACAAGAACTTAGACCCATGGGCACCATGCTCAGTATATTCGACGATTTCTTCAATCGCGCTTTCGAAGAGGAGAGCAGCGAGGACAATTTCCGCTCCATGGCGATGGATATCGTGGAGCACGAAAAGGAATTTGAGCTTCTGGCCAATCTGCCCGGCTTCAAAAAAGAAAACGTGAAGATCTCGGTGCACGACAACCAGTTGATGATCGAGGCCAAATGCGAGCAGAGCAAAGAGGAAAACAAAGGCACCGTGTACCGCTGCGAACGCTACAGCGGCAGCTATCGGCGCAACTTGCTGCTACCCGAGAATTCCGATCTGGCAAAAATCTCAGCCAAGATGGAAGATGGCGTACTGAAGCTGATCATTCCCAAGAAAGAACCCTCACCGCAGAAAGAAATCGTTATCGATTAAGCAAATGTCCAACCAAATAGGCGGCGCGTACCACGAGGTGCGCGCCGCTCGTTAGTATCGGGAAAACTTACTTGAAGCTTCCGGTGAAGACAAGCTTGCCGGTATCCCAGCCATTGTCTTTCAGCCAGTTCACGATTTCGTCGTAAAGAGCCTTGTCGATGGCTTTGTCGCGGGTAAGGATCCACAGGTATTCGCGGGTGGGTTCACTGACCACGGTGTAGCTGTATCTGGCCTGATCGAGCTTTACGATCCAGTAATCCGCCTTGATGGGCCAGAAAAACTGGACTTTAAGCTTGGCGTTGGTCGCGTCCGCAGGCCAGGCTGTGGCTTTGCGCTGGGACTTGATTTCCCTGCCGTCCCTGTCGGCGTAGCAGGTGTTCACAACGTTTATCTTGCCCTGGGGGTTCAGGGAATATTCCGCGGTCACCAGTTCTCCGCAATCGGCTTTTTGCCAGCGGAAAGGGATAAATGACTGCTGGTACCAAACGCCCAGGTAGCGGTCAAGTTCCACGCTGTCAACCGCTTGCACAGGATTTGCGGGGATTTGCGCCTGGCAGCCTAGGCTGATGCTCAAAATCGCGAGAGCCAGCAAAAATGGGAGGATGTAATTCATAATGTATCCTTTGTTTTATGGATAGAATACACTATTTCGCCGGAAAAACAACCGACTCTGCATCCTGTTCAGGCTTCGTTTGGGTTTTACCGGAACTTGGGTTTGTTCGCTTGGAAAAGGATTTCCGCCTTTTCCCTTGACGGATAAGCAGGGCCTAAAAAAACGTGAAAAAATATAAACAACAAAGCTTTGGAGAGTTACATGCTAAAACTCACTCTCGACGATTCCGTCAAGCAACGCGCCCGATCGGCTGCCGCCAGCATCGCCGGTTCCTTTGGCTGGCTGTTTGACGGCTATACCTCACTGGCGATTGAACGCACGGTGCTGCGCCTGGTGGGCATCGACGGTGCCCTGGAAGATGGAAACCCGCTTCCCAACGTGGTTGTGGACCATCTGCGGGCTGGACAGGCCCTGGATAAGGGAGCCGCCATCCCGGTGGCCAACGCCATGCTGGGCCGCAAGTTAAGCGCCCAATCGGTCGCGGATGCCGTCGGCAGGGGAGAAATCGACCTTGCGAAACAGCCCCAGGCCGCTCCGGATGAAATCTTCAGCTTGCTTAATAACCTTGCAGACGAAATGCTTAGCCACATTGCCAAACAGCGTGCCACCCGGGAGCAAATGTTTGCCAAATACGGCCCCCGCAGGGTTCCGGCCATCTATGTTATCGTGGCAACGGGCAACATTTACGAGGACGCGGTGCAGGCCAAAGCCGCTGCATCCGAAGGCGCTGACATCATTGCCGTGATCCGTTCCACCGCTCAATCGCTGCTGGACTACGTGCCTTTCGGCGCTACAACGGTTGGCTTCGGGGGAACTTATGCCACCCAGGAAAACTTTCGCATCATGCGAGCCGCCCTGGACGAGGTATCGGAAAAAGAGCAGCGCTACATCAGCCTAACGAACTACGCTTCAGGGCTCTGCATGCCCGAGATCGCGGCGATGGGCGCCATTGAGAGGCTCGACCTGATGCTCAATGACGCCATGTACGGCATCCTTTTCCGTGATATAAACCCCAAGCGCACCTTGCTGGACCAGTATTTCAGCCGCATGATCAATGCCTTTGCCGGCATCGAGATCCAGACCGGAGAGGACAACTATCTCACCACCTCCGACGCCGTGGAAAAGGCCTACACCGTCACGGCCTCGCAGCTTCTGAACGAGCAGTTCGCCCTACTTAGCGGTGTGAAGCCTGAAATGATGGGCCTCGGCCATGCCTACGAGATTGATCCGGAACTGGAGAACAGCTTTTCCTATGAGCTTGCCCACGCCCTGCTCACCCGCGAACTCTTTCCCCAGGCGCCGGTTAAGTATATGCCGCCCACCAAGTTCGCCAGCGGCAACATCTTCAAGACCCATCTCATGGACGCCATGTTCAACTTCGCAGGCCAGCTCACCGGTCAGGGAGTGCAGTTGTTGGGCATGATGACCGAGGCGATCCACACGCCCCATCTGGCGGACAGATCCCTGGCCATAGAAAACGCGAAGTATGTCTTCAAAGCCGTGAAAAACCTTAATGACAGCCTCTGCCTGAGCCCGGACAGCTTTATCAACCAGCGCGCCAATCAGGTGCTGGCTGAAGCCGCGGAATTTCTGGAGGGCGTGGCCGCCGAAGGTCTTTTCCCCGCCATGGCCAGAGGCGACTTTGCCGACATCAAGCGTCCCGAAACAGGCGGCAAGGGCCTCGATGGCGTTTTCCGCAAGGACGAAAATTACTTCAACCCCTTCCTGAACAAGATGACCAAGGAGCTGGGAATATGAGCAAGAAAACCATGATCCGTCCCTACGGCGACACCTCCGGCGACGGCAAGATGCAGCTTTCCTTCAGTTTGCCCGTGCCGCCGGACGCCTTTGGCAAAGAGGCAGCGCGCCTGCTTCTGAAAAACATTGGCTACGATGAGATCGAAATCTGCGGACTGCGCGACATGGGCGAAGGCTACACCCATTTTATAGCCTACGCTGTTACTTCGGCGTTTGTGGATCCCGCCAGCATCAAGGTCAAAGTGGTGGAAACACCCGTCATGGATATGGAGGCCACCGACGCCTATATCAGTGAAAACATCGGCCGCGTGATCACAGTCGTTGGCGCCTGCATCGAAAGCGACGCCCACACTGTGGGGATCGACGCCATTATGAACATGAAAGGCTACAACCACCGCTACGGCCTGGAACGCTATCAGTGGTTCAACGCTATCAACCTCGGCGCCCAAGTGCCTTCGGAAGAGCTGCTGCGCCGTGCCAGGGCCGAAAATGCCGATGCGATCCTCGTTTCCCAGGTGGTGACCCAGAAGAACATCCACATCAAAAACCTCACCCGGCTCATCGAACTGGCTGAGGCTGAACAGCTTAGGGACAAAATGCTCTTCATCTGCGGGGGCCCCAGAATTTCGCACGATCTCGCCATCGAACTGGGTTATGATGCCGGTTTTAGCACCGGAACCTATTCCACCGATGTCGCGTCTTATATCGCGATAACGCTGGCGGGACGGATCCAGAAGTAGCATATGCCTGGCGCTTGATGTTGATGCTGAGACCCAGAAGCTTTCCCAAATCAATATCTATGGCTTGATATCATGGACGCGATGTTGCGTGTTATCGACCTCCTCCACCATCACAGTATAATGACATCAGCTTTTCAATCTTTCACCCTTTAACCCTTTTCACGAACAATGACTTTGCTCTATACCATCCTCGCCTTTGGCATCATGATCTTCATCCACGAACTGGGACATTACAAAGCCGCTCGCTGGTTTGGAGTTGGCATCGAAAAATTCTCCATCGGCTTTGGCAAGCCCCTGAAAGAGTGGAAGCACAGCGGAGTTGCCTGGCGCATAGGCTGGATACCGCTGGGCGGCTATGTAAAGATGCGAGGCGAAAATCCAGATTCTCCGGACAAGGATGCCGCGGATTCATTTTTTCGCCTGGCCTGGTGGAAAAAAGCGCTGATCGGTTTCAGCGGCCCCCTTGCCAATCTGTTGCTGGGTTTACTGCTGTTCATCTTTTCCTTTGTCCTGCCCGTCCACATTCAGGACCAGTATCCTGTGGTGAGCCGCGCCGAAGGTTCCTGGTCGCAGGTATTTGCTCCCGGAGACAGCATCGTGAGCGTAAACGGCAAATCTGTGCGGGGTTTCAGCGAATTTCTTGAAGGTCTGCTGGAAAGGCCGCGCAGCACCGTCCTCTTTAGTCGTTCAGGTGAAAAAAGATCTGCGGAGATGAGGGCGAAGGATGTGGATTCACTTTTGGCAGGAGTTTATCCAGTCGCCGATACCCGAGTGGGGGAAGTGGTGCCCAAAACCCCGGCCTACCATGCCAAACTTCAAACCGGAGACCGCATCACGGCGGTGGATTCTGTGGCTGTGGACGATTGGTACGCCATGCGGCAGATGATTATCAACGCCCCGCGGGACCAGGTTTTACTCACCATCGAACGGAACGGGGAAAGCTTCAACAAAAGCCTGAAGCTGGAATCCAGCCTCAATACCGGCGGCAGCCGCGCCATCGGTATAACGCAATACCAGCCTGTGCGTTACGACCGACGCTTCAACCTCTTTGAGGCTATCAAACTGGGCGCTTACAACACCGCCAACTTCATCTTGATGAACTATCAGATGCTGGGCAAATTGCTGCGCAGCCCCGGGGAGATTAGAAAATCGGTCGGCGGCCCGGTGATGATCGCCACCATGAGCCAGCAGATCGGCGAGCGCGGCTTCGGCAGTTTGCTCGTCTTCTTTGGCGGGATCAGCCTCATGCTGATGATCATGAACCTGCTGCCCATCCCCATCCTGGATGGAGGCGTGATCCTTTTTTCCATAATCGAGGGCATAATCCGCCGGCCAATTCCCCTCAAGATCCAGTCAGTATTGCAATCAATTGGCTTTGTTCTTTTGATGGGTTTAATGATTCTAGCTCTGTATTCTGATGTGGCCAGTGAACTGCTTAGGTTTATGAACAGATGAGAAAAAAGGAAAAGGAGAAAAAGTTGGCTTGGGTTCGGGGGTTGTCTTTCCCAAAACGGAGCTTTTTGAATATTGCCAACGGCTCGTTATCCGAACTTGAAACACCCAGTTGGAACTTGCGTTCCGGCTCGAGCATTACCAAGATTTTGAAGCTTATGCTTCCCAAATCAGATGTGTCCGCTCAATGCTGATCAGTCTGATCAAGGCACTCAAGGCGAAAAAAAATGACAAAGTCAGATAGAGCTTTGCTGACTCTGAATTATAGGTTTCGGCCTATGCGCAACCTTTTCTCTTTTTCCCTTTTTCTCTTTATCCGCCTAAACCATGTTTAAATTCAGACTCGAAAAAACCTCCGGATTTGCAAGGGCCGCCACGATTTCCACCTCTCACGGCAAAATAAAAACGCCGGTTTTCATGCCCGTTGGCACACTAGGCACCGTGAAGGCGATGAGCCCCCACGAATTGGAGGAAAGCCACGCTCAGATTATCCTGGGCAACACTTATCACCTCTATCTGCGTCCGGGGCATGAACTTATCCGCGACGCCGGCGGCCTGCACAAATTCATTTCCTGGGACAAGCCCATGCTCACCGACAGCGGTGGATTTCAGGTGATGAGCCTGGCCGCGCTGCGCAAAATCAGCAAAGAGGGCGTCAAATTCCAGTCCCACATCGACGGCAGCCGCCATTTTTTCACGCCAGAGAGCGTCATCGGCATCCAGGAAGCCCTTGGCGCCGACATCATCATGAGTTTCGACGAATGCCCGCCCTATCCTGCCACCCGCGAATACGTGGAAAAATCGCTCAAAACCACGCTCCAGTGGGCCGAAAGGGGCAAGGCGGCCTTCAAAAACGCCAAAAAGCAGGCCCTCTTCGGAATCGTGCAGGGCGGCATTTATGAAGACCTGCGCCAACGCTCTGCCCTGGCGCTGATGGACATGGATTTTCCGGGCTACTCAATTGGTGGATTGGCCGTGGGCGAGGAAAAAGAGGACATGTTCCGCATCACGGCTTTCCTGAACGACATCCTTCCAGCAGACAAACCCCGCTACCTGATGGGCGTGGGCACCCCCAGCGACCTGCTGTTGAACATCGCCAACGGCGTGGACATGTTCGACTGCGTTATGCCGACCCGCAACGCCCGCAAAGGCAGCATCTTCACCCGCCACGGCAAAATGATAATCAAGGCCGCCCGCTACAAAGAGGATTTTTCCCCCATCGATCCCGACTGCGGCTGCTACACCTGCCAGCACTTCTCCCGAGCCTACATCCGCCATCTGATAAGCATGAACGAGATTTTGGGCATGCGCCTCACCACCATCCACAGCCTCTGGTTTTACCAGGAACTCATGCAAATGGCCCGCGCGGCAATCCTGGAGGACCGTTACTCCGATTTCCTCGCTGAAATGCTGCCCGTCATCGACCGGGTTATCTGACTACTCTTAACCTCTCAGCTAATTATCCCCGACGCCTTTCCGAATTGGATGTGCCGCGGTAAGTTGACCCAGGCCAACGTCAATCCATCAATTCCGTTGGAAACGGCTCATGTTCAATAGGAGTGGGTGCTACTACTGCCATCATAGCTCGTGGGCTGGCCTGGCGTACAGCGAACGTAGTGAGCATGGACGACAGGATGAGTAGCGAAATGGACGATGGATAATTCTCACAATGCCAGTTAAATGACCAAGTGGCAACTTTTTGATTGACAAAATATTGTCTGCCCAAATTCTTTCCACAAGCGCCTGAGCTTCAGCTTGGAAAAGATCGGCAAAACCGCTATCACGAAGTTTTGCAAACCAACGCGCCAAGCGCTGCCGGGACCGCTAACAGCCATGAACAGTAATAAATATAAGCGACAATACATTATCACAAGGAGTTGAAAATGCACAGATTGAAAACACTGCTGACCGTTTTGCTTGTCATCTTTGGCACGCTTGGTCTGGCAGCCGCTCCGCGCTTTGGCGAGCGGCCTTTCATCGACATCTACCAGGTTCCTGACAGCGCCATGGAACAAGGCCACATCAGAATCAAGCTCAGCGAGGCCAATTCCGCGCTGGCGCAAAGCTTTCAGTATCAGGACGGCGCCCTCGCCAGCTTCGGCCTCGAGGAACTGGATGCCCTCAACCTTCAATACGGGGTGAAAAAGATCAGTCCCGTCTTCGGCGACGTGAACAAAAACCTCAAATGGGGCTGGCGCCACGTTGAATGGGGCCTGCACCTCTGGTTTGAGCTGGAGTATGACAGCGAAGCTGACATCCGCGAAATCGTTATGGCCTACCGGAATCTGGCCAAAGACGTCCAGTGGGCTGAACCTGAATACAAGAAAACCCTGTTCAGCGTGAACCAGGGTGAAGTTTCCACCATCGCGGATAATCTTGTTCGCTGGACCCCGAACGACCCGCGCTATGGTGAACAGTGGCATTACCACAACACCGGCCAGACCGGCGGAACGGCGGATGCCGACATCGACCTGCCTGAAGCCTGGGACATCGAAAAAGGCCACAGCGATGTGGTGGTCTGCATCCAGGACCAGGGAGTCCAGTACGACCATCCGGATTTGGCTGCCAATATGTGGATCAATCCCGGCGAAATCGCCGGAAACGGCATTGACGACGACAACAACGGCTATGTGGATGATGTGTATGGCTATAACTTCTACCAGAGCACTTCCAATATCGTCGGGGGAGACCACGGCTGCCATGTGGCGGGAACCGTGGCGGCTGTTACAAACAACGGTGTAGGCGTCTCCGGCATTGCTGGCGGCTCCGGAACCGGCAACGGCGTAAGGCTGATGAGCACCCAGGTTTTCGATCCCACATCAGGAGGCGACGGTTTTGAGCAGGCTCCGATCTATGCTGCCGACAACGGCGCTTGTATCTCACAGAACAGTTGGGGTTACACCAGCGTGGGAAACTACGAGCAGTCTG
>JAAYWB010000061.1 GCA_012516855.1 Candidatus Cloacimonadota bacterium | reverse complement strand
ATGGCTTAAATTAGATTAATGAAAGCGATTTGGTATAAATCTTCAGGTGAAAACGCCCAACCCGATCCTGTTTTTGCCCTGACCCGTCCTTTACCCCTTCCCATCCGCCTCCTTTTCGTCTCCCGCTGAGTTCTCGTTTGAAAGGTGGGAAGTCAATGGGAAGTTAATGGGAAGTGAAAGGGATAGGGCAAAGGGCCTGTAGTCATTCAGGGCAGAAATGATGGTGGGAATCGCTTAATATGGTGCCTACAAAGGAGTTTACCAGTCTGGATGCCGCGGTAAGGATTTAGCTTGACAGCAACGGGGTGGGCCGGAAACTGGCGGCAATCTGTGACTACGAGAATGAGAATGAAAACAAATCTTTCCCAGTTCAAGAATCGGTTCGTTTCGCGCTGGAGCATAGTCTTGCTGCTGCTTGTATTCGTTGGCACCGGTTTCGCCCGGGTGGGGATGAGTTCTGGCGAAATAAACGTTCCTGACTCCAATCATGCGCTGCAAACCACCTTCGACACCCAAACGGCGAAAACCTCGCCTGATTATCCGGATTCAGCCGCCGTGGCAAGCGGTTTTAAGAGAGTTGCAGACATAAGGAGTATCCATGTTTGAGTTTATTAAATCCCTTCCCGGTTTGTATTTAAGCTGGGTCAAGGCTTGGCCGCTGC
The DNA here is from genome assembly GCA_012516855.1 of Candidatus Cloacimonadota bacterium. Lineage (NCBI taxonomy): Bacteria > Pseudomonadati > Candidatus Cloacimonadota > Candidatus Cloacimonadota bacterium. Next base: position 11,289 of record JAAYWB010000061.1, on the reverse strand, counting down.
TGTCGGCGATGATCCAGTTCGCGATTTTGGGCACCTTGGGCGAAATCATTTCCAAGTGGGTCATCCGAAAGAGTTTCCGCTATCCTTTCACGTTCGGATTGACGCTGTGGAAAATGCTCGTCTGGGCGCTTCTGGGCGTGGCGATTAAATACGCCTTTCAGGGCTTCACGGGTTTTGTGGAACATCTGGAGGCGCATTCCTATCTGCCTCCATTGAACACATTTGGCAGGGCTTTTGCCATCTCCGCCTTCATGAACCTGCAGTTTGGGCCGTTTATGGTGATCGTGCACCGGCTTCTGGACAACCTGGGGGAGCGGAAGCAAAACTGGAAGGGTATCCATAAAAGCATGCTGGCGCTGCTCTGGTTCTGGATCCCGGCCCACACGGTGACCTTTTTGCAGACACCGGACCTGCGCATCGGGCTGGCCGCGCTGCTGTCGCTGGCGTTGGGACTGATCCTGGGCATCTTCAACCGGCGTCAGGCATAGCCTTTTTCACTTACCCGATGCGTCCCAATCCACCGCCCGCCCCACTTTTGGTAGCGGTGTTGGCTTGGTGCGTGGGTATCGGCATCGCCAGGTTTCTGGACCCACCCTTCCGGCCCCTGTTGGGACTGGGGGCCCTGCTGCTGGCCGCGGCGGTAGTTCTGAAAAATGCCCGGCCAGTATTGGCGCTACTGCTCTGCCTGGTTTTGGGGGCTTTGCGCTGGAACGCGGCAAATGAGCCCTCCGCCCTGGATGTGGTTTTCCGGGCTAAGCGCCACATCCAGCAAGACGCGGAATTCACGGTCACCAAACTGCTTTCCCGGGAGGCGGGGATATACGAAATCCGCTTGGAAGAACTTGCCGGCGTGAAATTGCGCGAACCCCTGAGCCTGTTCTCGGAGGAGGAACTGATGCCGGGACAGGCATATACGGCACTTCTGGAAGTATTGCCCGGGAAACAGGACCCCATACTGGATATGTTTCCCGCCCGACACAGAGCTTATGTGCGGCAGTCACTTACGCCAGTTGACAAACCACCGCGGATGTTTCCGGTAGCCCTCTGGAGAGTGCGGCTGCTGAAAAACCTTGATGACAAGCTGGGAGCGGATTCCGAATTTGCCAAAGCGTTTCTGTTTTCAGATACTTCCGCCAAGGGCCAATACCGCGACCAACTCACCCGTAGCGGCATGATCCATCTGATCGTGGTGAGTGGACTGCATATCTGGTTTATCTACGGAATCTGCATGGTGCTGCTTAACGCTCTGTTCCCCAAGCGGGCAGCAGAGCTTACCTTCCTCGTGCTGATCGCTTTTTACGCCGCGCTTAACCACTGGTCGCCACCAGTGACCCGGGCCATCCTGATGATCGGCCTGATGATCCTGGGACGCTGGCGCAGCATACCTTTGGGCGGCGCGCAACTGCTGGCGCTGAGCCTGCTGATCATCACCGCCGTCAGTCCTGAACAGCTCTTCAATATCGGGCTGCAGCTCTCGTATCTCTGTATCGGCGTGATCATCCTGGGCCTGCCTAAAATCGTCTGGATCAGCGAACAGCGGCTTCCTTCAGACGCTCTGCGGGGAAGGCTGAACAGATTTTTCGACCTGCTGCTTATGAATCTTGTGGTCGGCTTGGCGGTCCTGCCGCTGACCCTGCACTATCTCGGAACGGCCTCACTTAACGGGATTCTGGGCAACCTGCTGGGAATTCCGCTCTCAGGCGCGCTGCTCACCGTGAGTTTCATCGTGCTGCTGATTCCCGGAGGCAACTGGCTGTGCAACATCTACATCGCCTCATACCGCCTGTTATTGTGTGCTTTCAACCGATGGACAGAATTTGTGGCCCGGCTGCCCCTTTGGCTGGAAAACACCTGGATCAGTGGGCTGCAGCTTTTTGGGGCTATGCTGTTGGTGGTCAGTATGTTGTATCTGCTGCGTCGGCTTGAGTTCAGTTGGAAAGTATTGCCCGTCGCAGTGCTGGGATTGGCGCTGCTTTTTCTGCCCCAATTCCGCTCGAAGCCGGAGGGAGGCATCTACTTATTTGCGTGCGGGACAGGGGATTGCATCCTGGCTTCATTTCCGGGTGGCGAGACCCTGCTGGTGGATACGGGGCCCAAATTCCACAACGCTGAAAAAAGCTGGGCTGCCGGCAAACTGCTGCCCTGGCTGGCCCGTAAGAACATTTGTCGCATTGACTGGATGGTGCTAACGCATCTGGATTCGGATCATTCGGGAGGTTTTCCCGATTTGGCCAAGGCACTGAGCATCAACAACCTGGCTGTAACCGACGAAACCATCCAAGACCCAAAATGGGTGGAGTGGAGCGAGTCCGGATGGCTTGACGGGATCAGGGTTCACACGATTTCCGACACCATCTCATACCGAATGGGTGAGGCCAGGCTGAAGTTTTTGCATCCGGACCGCGATTACTTCACGGAGAGCTCAAACAGCGCTTCGCTGGTCTTCCGCCTGGACTATCTGAACACCAGCTATCTCTTTACGGGAGACGCCGATATAGACGCGGAAGCGCATCTGCTGGCTTCATATCCTGAGGAACTGAAGGCTGATTTTCTGAAAGCCGGACACCACGGCAGCCGCAGTTCCAGCAGCCAGGAGTTTGTGCGCGCGGTGATGCCGGACGAGGTTTGGATAACGGTTTCAGACCGCAACCAATGGGGATTTCCTCATCCGGAACCGCTGAACGCTTTCCGCCGTTACGCCAGGCGTATCAGCAGCACCTCTTCGGGCAGTATCCATCAGCCTTTCGCACAAAAAGATTGACAGGGAGGGGGCGGTTCAGCTTTGCTGACCGCAGAGTCTATTATAAAGAAGGATGTCCATGCCCACACCCAGCGCCCGGGCCTTGGGATTGCCCGCGGTTTTTGCCCTGATCGAACTGGCGGGGGAGTTCCCGGCCGAGGTGAAGAAACAGGAATTGAAGCGCCCGCCGCTGAAGTTTGCGGACGCGAAGCACCGCTATGCCAAATTGGAGCAGGTGATCGCGCTGCTGCGGGGAGAAGATGGTGCCCTGCGTGACCTGAGGGAGCTTTTCGCCCGGATTCCCAAGCTCAGTCTGCCCCAGCGCGGTGGAAAAGCCATCTTTGCCCTGCACGAACTCTTTTTGCTCAAAGAACACCTTTACCATTACGGTAGGCTGCATGCCTGGCTGCGCCGCAAAGGCTGGCTTGACACCTTCATTCTGCCGGACCTGGGCAAAGTTTTCGCCCTTCTGGACCCCGACGGCACCAAATTGCCCGCTTTTCACCTTTCAGCGGCTTATTCTGCCAAGCTGGGGGAAATCCTCAGCGCCCAGTTCGAAACGGCGAACCGTCTCAAACACGCACGGGCCCAGTATCTGCAGGAGGCGAGGGAGGAACTGGATTTTCCCGGCCTGAAAGAGGAATTCACCCTTTCCCGTGCTGAAAGCGACTTGGCGGAGCGGATTTTGCACTCGCCATACTTTGTCCTGAGCGCGGAAAGCGTTGCCAATTACAGCTTTGTGCTGGCCGATGACGAACTCTGCCTGAACCTGAAGAAACAGCTTGCCCTGCATCAGCAAAAACGGGAGCAGGAGGAAGCCCGCGTCTTAAAAAAGCTCTCGGAAAAACTCAGCTCCGAACTGCCCTGTTTGAGGGATGCCCAGGATTTGCTGGCCAACGCCTGCTGGCAATTCATGCTGGCTGATTTCGCCCTGCGTTACGGCTGCGCCATCCCCAAGCTAACACGCAAAAAGGCGATCCGGGTAAAGGGGGCGGTGCATCTGCCGCTCAAACTGCATCTGGAAGAGCTGGGACGCCGCTGGCAGAGTGTGGATTATGATTTCAGCGGCGAGGTTTCGCTCCTTACGGGGCCGAACATGGGAGGCAAAACCACTGTGCTCCGAACAGCGGGGCAACTTTGCTGGCTGGCGCGCCTGGGCATTCCCCTGCCCTGTGATGAAGCTGAGTTGCCGCTTTTCGACAATATCTGGTACAATCAGAGCGAAACGGATTCCAGCGCCGACCTCAGCAGCTTCGGCAAGGAAGTGGTGGCCTTCAGTGAAGCCCTGCGGCTTGAAGGCAGGACCCTGTTCCTGCTGGACGAATTTGCCCGGGGCACCAACCCCGCCGAGGGAGAAAGGCTGGCTTCGGCGGTGTTGCGTCACCTGGCTATGGGAAAGCATATGTGCCTGGCCGCCACTCATTTCACGGCTCCCGCCCTCCTGGCTGGACTGGCTCATTACAGCATCGCGGGACTGGACCTCTCCGCGCTGGAGGGCAAGCGCTTCGCCAGCCCCAGCCAGCGTTTGCGGGCGCTTAATGAGGCCATGGATTACAGCCTCAGGCGTTTGGACAGAAACCAGGCGCCGCCCCTCAACGCCATCGGCGTGGCGAGAGTACTGGGCCTTCCGGAGGAGATTCTAAAGCTAACGGAGACAGACGAATAATGGCGACAATCAATATCAGGGAAGCCACCGAGATCAGCCTGGAGATAGGGCGCATGCTGCTCCAAAGCGGCGCCACCGCAAACCGCGTGGAACGCATGATGCACAAGGTGAGCGAAGTTTTTGGCTACCAGCATACTGAGACATACGTAACCCCCACCGGGATCTTCATCTCGGTCTCTGATTCCCAAACCAAACTGAACACCAGCATCCGGCGTATCGATAACCGGCGCACCGACTTGGGCAAGATAACCCGCATCAGCCATTTCGTGAATGAACTGGAACAGCATTACTGCCGTGACGGCCAGTGCCGCCTCAGCGCGGAGGAGTTTCTGCAAAAACTGGCCCAGATCGACAAGGCCAAAGTCTATCCAGCCTGGTTCTCTGTCTTCTGCGGCGGCCTCACCAGCGGCTGTTTCTGCCTGCTCTTCGGCGGCAGCTGGGCCGAGTTCGCAGTAGCCTATGCCGTGGGGGTGCTGGTGAGCCTTTCCCTGCGCCTCTTGGGGCTGCTGCAGATCAACAACTTTTTGCTCAACATCCTCGGAGCGGCGATGGTGGTAACCTTTGCCAAGCTGATCGACATAGTTGTGCCGAATATCAAGCTGGACAACATCATCATCGGCGGAATCATGCTGCTGGTGCCGGGCTTGAACTTTGTGAACGCCATCCGCGACACCATGAGCGGCGACCTCGTTTCCGGAACAGCCCGGGCCGTGGAAGCGGTATTCATAGCCGTGGCAATCGCCGCCGGCAGCGGTGTGATGCTGAAGCTCTGGGAACTCTGGGGGTTTTAAGATGCGGCCTTTCGACCACCTAACCCTGATGCAGTTCACTTGGGCGGCGCTGTCCATCCTGGGTTTTTCCATCCGCGTGAACCTGCGGGGCTGGAAGATCCTGCTGCTGGCTTTGGGCGGCGGCTTGTCCTGGGGATTGTATCTGATCTTCCTCTATTACAGCAATTCGCTGTTGTTTTCCATTTTCTGCGCGGTTATTGTGGTATGTATCTACTCGGAGATCGTAGCCCGTCTGATCAAGGTGCCGGTTTCGGTCTTTGTTACCTGCGCGATCATCCCCCTGGTGCCGGGAAGCAGTCTCTACTATGCTATGCAGGGATTCATCGCGGGAAACTCGGAACTGGCTTCGGAGCATACTTACAAGGTTTTGCTTATCTCCGGGACCATCGCCATGGCCATCGCTGTGGTGAGCAGCGCGACCAACCTTATCTTCCGGTTTAGGAACAGATTTTAGGAGAATAAGATAACATGAATAAATCAGTCAAACAGAACGGACTCGAGCGCAACATCCTCAAAATGCTGAAAGGCAAACCCCTGCAGGCAGCCCAGATGCTCTTCGCCGATCCCGAACTCCAGGCCATGCAGGAATACGCGAACATCGTTTCCATCAAACGCCTCGGCTACAACGACCATGGGCCAGTTCACATGCGCAAGGCCACCCTCAACGCCATCAAGATGTTCAAGCTGCTGCACGACGCCGGCATCAAGATGAGCCTGGAGAAAGAAGGCGCCGGCACGGACGAGGATTCCCTCATGGGGGTTCTTTTCGCCTCTCTGCTGCACGACCTGGGGATGTCCGTCGCCCGCCACAACCACGAGCTGATCTCCATCCAACTGGCCATTCCCTTTATTGAACGCATCCTGGACGCCATCCTGCCTCCGGACGATCACATGACCAAAGCAGCCATCCGCTCCATCGCCATCGAAGGCATTTTCGGACACATGGCCTCCCAGCAGATCCACTCGCTGGAAGCCGGGCTGGTGCTGATCGGTGACGGCAGCGACATGGAAAAAGGCCGCGCCCGCATTCCCACCATCCTTTCCAGCGAACCGCGCATCGGCGACATCCACCGCACCTCGGCAGGAGCCATCCAGAAAGTGGTCATCGCCAAAGGCGCGGAAAAACCGATCTCGATCACGGTGGAGATGAGCGCCTCGGTTGGTTTCTTCCAAGTGGAGGAAGTTTTATTCCCCAAAATCAACAAAAGCCCCGTCAAGCCCTATATAGAGCTGTATGCCAGGGTAATAGACCGCGAGTTGCTCAGGTATCTCTAAGGCGAAGGGCTCATAGGCTATCTCACGGTGGGATATGTATCTCCAAAGAAAAGGTGGCGAAAGCCAAGCTAACTTTTCCTTGACGAATTTTATCCTTTAGTTTTTCTGACGGTTTGAGCGATGTTGGGAGTTTCCTGCTTCCAGCTTGGCTATTATAGTAGTGTACTAAGTTAGAATACCAATTCAAGGAGATGTTATGAAAACAAGCATCAACAAACTTGTCCTCCTGCTGGTCTTTACGGTATTGGCCATCAGTGCTTGGGCACTGGTGAGCGAATACAGCTTCACCGGCGTCACCGGCACCTATACCGAGATCACCGGAGGCACCGTCCTGGGAACCAACGCGAACGATCAGGAATGTTTCAACGCGATTCCCCTGGGTTTCACATTCACCTACAACGGAGCAGACTACACGCAAATTAGCGTAATGGCCAACGGCTTCCTGGCCCTTGGCGAGGTAGTTACCCCGAACAACCTGCCGATCAGCTCCACCACGAACGCCACAAACAACGTGGTCTCCGCTTTCTCGCGTGACCTCAAGAGCCGCGACGACGGCGAGCTCAGCTATCTGCTCAGCGGAACCGCCCCCAACCAAGTCTTCACCGTGCAGTGGAAGAACTATCGCCGCAGCCCTACTTCATGCTCAAACGACATCCTCAACTTCCAGATCCAGCTCCACCAAAACGGCAACAAGGTCATCTTTGCCTACGGTTCGTTTACCGCCGTGGACGCTGTGACCGCCCAAACCGTGCAGGTGGGCCTGCGGGGTGATGATAACACTGATTTCAACAACCGCACCACCACCACCGATTGGACCGCCACCACCGCTGGCACAGCCAGCAACGCCTCCTGCCGCATCAGTTCAACGGTCTATCCCCCTCTCGGCCTGGTCTTCACTTATAGCCCCCCCCAACAAGGCACTCCCCCCAACCCCGCCCAGAACCCCGTTCCCGCCAACAATGCCACCAACGTGGCAGCCGGCACCAACCTGAGCTGGGTGACAGGCGGCGGCACCGTTGACGGATACAAACTCTATTTCGGCACTAACAACCCTCCCACGAACCTGGTCAACGGCACCATCCAGACCGGCAACGTTTACGATCATCCCACCGACCTTCTTTACAGCACCACCTACTATTGGAAAGTGGTCCCCTTCAACGCAGCCGGCGGCGATGCCCTGGATTGCCCCCTGTGGCAGTTCACCACCCTGGCCGACCCCACCGTCACCACCTTCCCCTATGTGCAAAACTTCGATGACGTTACCCCCAACGCCCTGCCCCTGGGCTGGTCGACCATCAACGCCAACGGCGACGGCTATACTTGGGAAACCTATGCCGGAAACGCGCAGACCGATCCCAACTCCGTGCGCATCCGCTACAACCAGAACGAGGCTATGGATGACTGGTTGGTTGCTCCGCCCTTGGACCTCACCGCGGACACCGCCTACATCGTCAAATTCTGGTATCGCGCCAACAGCGCCACCTATCCGGAAGCCCTTTCCGTTTATTGGGGAAATGCCGGAAATGCGGCTGGCCTCACCAACCTGCTCTTCGAAAACACGAACATTGTGAACACCGATTACCAGATGGGCCAGGGCACCATTACCCCCACCGCCAATGGCACCTATTACCTGGGCTTCCACGGCCACAGCGCCATGAACATGTTCTACCTCTATCTGGACAGCGTCTCCATTGAAGAGAACGTGGACAGCATGGACCCGCCCACGAACCTTGCAGCCGAAGTCGTGAACAATGCTTACGTCTCCCTCACCTGGGGCGCCCCCGGCGACACACCACCTCCGCCTCCCGGACTGAATGATAGCTTTGAGACCTATGCCGACTTCTCCATCGAGTTCGATCCCTGGGTGCTGGTGGATGTTGACCAAAGCTCCACTTACGGCTTTTCAACCTATGACTGGCCGAATGAGTATGCGGCCCAAGCCTTTATGGTCTTCAATCCCAGCGCCACCACCCCTCCCATCACCGACCTTACAGCCCATAGCGGAGCCAAGATGGCTGCCTGCTTTGCGGCGGTCTTGCCGTCCAATGGAGGAAGCGGGCCTAACAACGACTGGATGATCTCACCCCTGATCACGCCCACGGCAGGTCAGTTCCTGAACTTCTACGCGAAGTCCTACACTGCTCAATACGGCCTGGAGCGCTTCAAGGTTGGTATTTCCACCACCGGCGCAACCACCCCGGCCAGCTTCACCATCATCAGCGGCACCAACTACATCCAGCCGCCCGTGGATTGGACCCTTTACAGCTATGACCTCAGCGCCTACGCCGGCCAAAGCATCCGCTTCGGCATCCAGTGTATTTCCAACGATGCCTTTATATTCCTGGTGGACGATGTGACCGTTGGCCCAGTTCCCACAGCCAGGGAACACTTTGCCTCCGTTCCCGCTACGGGCATCCGCGATACCGGCGTTCCCGTCCCGGCTCCCAAAACCCTGAACCCGCCCACCCGCGAGTTCCTGGGTTACAAGGTCTATCGCGACGGCACTCTGCTCACCACGATTACCAACACCACAACCACAGCTTACGAAGACCATGACGTGACCGTGGGCACCTACAGCTACACCGTCACCGCCGTCTATACCGCAGGCGAATCCGTCCCTGCCGGCCCTGTTAGCGCCACCATCCTGCCTCCCAACAATCCTCCCATCGACCTCACCGCAACCGTGGACGGCAACGATGTAACCCTGAACTGGACCAGCCCCGAAGCGCCGCAGCCCGGTGAATGGATCACCTGGTGCCAGGATGTGCTCGGCAACGGCATCGGCACCAACAGCGCCATCATCTTCGACGTTGCCCACCGCTTCACCCAGGACGACCTTGCCGCCCATCAGGGTGGAACCGTCACCCAAGTGAAATTCGTACCCAACTACGCCGATTGCGTTTACACCGTGAAAGTGTGGACCGGCGGCAGCGCCAACAACGCCGGAACACTTGTTTCTTCACAGGTTGTGGATGCGCCCACCCTCGGCGATTGGAACCTCTGTGTGCTCAACACCCCCGTGCCCCTGCCGACCACCGGCGACCTCTACGTGGGTTATGAAGTGAACACCCAGGGCGACCACCCCGCCGGCTGTGACGCCGGACCCCATGTTGATGGCAAAGGCAACATGATGTATTTCCAAGGCTCCTGGACCACCCTCACCAACCTGTCCCCAAGCCTTACCTACAACTGGTTGATCCAGACCTTCGTGGCCGACGGCTCTACCATGAAAGCAGTGGAACTCACTCCCATCGTTGAACACAAGGCCATCACCTATGCCCAGGGACCGCTGGAAGTCCTCTATAAAGAACCCGCCAGGCAGAGTGACCGCGCTCTCGCCGGCTTCAAGGTTTACCGCGACGGCGCCCTGATCGGCACCATCAACGATCCCAGCGTTACCACCTACTCCGACATGGACCTGCCCAACGGTGACTATGTCTATGGCGTCACTGCGGTTTACACCACCGGCGAATCGGTTCCCGCCACCGTGAACGTGACCGTGAATGTCCAACTTGCCGAGATCATCTTCCAGGATGGTTTTGAGACCTACGATAACTTCGTGAACCTGTTCGCGCCCTGGACCCTGTTAGACGTTGATCAGTCCACCACCTACGGCTTCTCCGGCGTTGACTTCCCCGGCTCCGGAGGCCCCATGGCCTACATCATCTTCAATCCCAGCGCGACAACGCCTCCGATCACCTCTCTCACCCCCCACGGCGGAGACAAGATGGCCGCCTGCTTTGCGGCGATCTTGCCGGCCGATGGAGGAAGCGGGCCTAACAACGACTGGATGATCACTCCGCATCTGCATCTGGGCACCAACAGCGCCGTGAAGTTCTACGCACGCTCCCACATGTCCCAATACATAGAGCGCTTCCGCGTGGGCGTTTCAATGCTGCCCAACATCATTCCCCAGGGCTTCCAGTACGTTAGCCCCGGAGATTATGTGGAAGTCCCCGCCGGCTGGACCGAGTATGTGTATGACCTCTCCACCTACGACAACCAGAATGTCTGGATAGGTATCCGCTGCGTGTCCAATGATGCCTTCGTCTTCTACGTGGACGATTTCTCCGTGCACAGTGACGGCGGCTACATCATCACGGCCAACGAAGATCCCAGCATCCCCGCCCTCGTCACCGAGCTGAAGGGCAACTATCCGAACCCCTTCAACCCCCGCACCACCATCAGCTACAGCGTTAAGGATGCCACCCCCGTCACCATCGGCATCTACAACGTGAAAGGCCAGTTGGTGAAGACCCTCGTTAACGAAGACAAAGCCGCCGGCAACCATTCCATCACTTGGGATGGCATCGACGACAACAACCAGCCTGTCTCCAGCGGCGTCTATTTCTACAAGATGCTCGCAGGTAAGTACAGCAGCACCAGAAAGATGATCCTGATGAAGTAATTCCTCAGGTCGATAAGACTCCAGCCCCGGAAAGGTTTTGCCCTCCGGGGCTTTTTTGGGCTCTATTTCTAATGAGCAGGTTAGCCCGATTGCCCACTTGATTTGAAGGAAGCCTGATTTAACAGAGGGCCATGACTGCTTACCCACGGCAATGTCCTGGCAGGCAGGCCCTGAGCGCCCGCGACCATCCCCCTCCCATTCCTCCCGCAAGATACTCGCATCAAATGCGGGCATCGTGCGGGAGGCGCATAGGGGACACGGCACAAGGCCTTAACGGCGCATTGATGTCCCGATTCAGGCGGGGAAGAAAGTGATTGACAAAAACGGGGGCTTCAAATTCAAGGATACAACTTGCTTGTGGAGGATTAGTCCTAATTGGTAAGGCAGCGGTCTTGAAAACCGCCGGGTT
>JAAYWB010000060.1 GCA_012516855.1 Candidatus Cloacimonadota bacterium | reverse complement strand
TAACAACAGGTCCAAGGAAATCGCCATCAATCCCATGGATGGGACAGGTATCCCCACCACATTGACCCTCGAAAACAACCTGATCCGGAATGGTTATAGCGATATTTGGCCATGGATTGGTTGTACAATTAACTACTCTGAAACCAACATCACTGGCAACCCCCTCTTTCTTGGTGGTGATGATACCCATGATCCGCTCTATTACAGCCTTTCAGCCGCCTCACCCTGCATCAACTTCGGGACTCCAGATACTGAAGGCCTTGGCCTGCTTCCTTACGATCTGGCAGGCAACTGGCGCATCTGGGACGGTTGCATCGACATGGGCTGTTATGAGTACGGCTCGGAACCTTGGGTTGGTAATAACGATTCCGTGTTGCCCGTTCCAAGTGAAGCGCTAAGCGTTTATCCCAATCCTTTAAGTCAGTTAGCCACCATCCTGGTGGACACATGGACAGCGTTGCAAGAGGCAGCGGCGTGACAGCAACTGACGCCAGGATCAATGTCTATAACCTGAGAGGCCAGAAAGTGAAGAGCCTTGCCCCGGATGTGGCCGGAAGGGGAATCTTCAGTTGGGATGGCACCAATGAGACGGGCAATGCCTGCGCCAATGGCATCTATCTGCTTGGCCTATCGCTGGATAACAGGCTTGTCCAGAGCAAAAGGGTGACGCTGCTAAAGTAAGCTGAATATAAAGACAATGCCGGTCGATTCGCCTCCGGAATGACATATTCTGGAAACTGGGAATTTTGGGATTGACACATTTGGCCGGGTGGAGAGAATGGCATTTAGAATAGATGGTGCTACTTTTAGGTAAAAGGGAATCCCGTGAAAAGCGGGAGCGGTAACCGCCACTGTAAGCGGCAGATGAGGCCAGTCCGGTCACTGCGTTAGAGAGCGTGGGAAGGCCGGGCTTCCAAAATGGCCGCCGCGAGCCAGGAAACCTGCCACCGATTCCGGCCAGCTTATACGGATTATGTAAGCCCGGAGCAGGTAGCGCGACCTAATTCAAAAAAAGAAGAAGGTGAACGCTATGCCAAGAACAAAACAACTGATTGTGGCGCTGGCTCTTTTGCTGGCGCTGACGGCGCTATCCGCCGACGTTATCTTCGTGGTCAACTCCACCTCCCGCACGCTTTCACGCATCGATACTGACAGCGGAAGCGTGAACAATTCCTTTGCCCAACTGGGCCTGACCCCCAACCTTATGGACCTGGACGAGGAACATATCTACGTGATCTGCACCGGTGACAACGCCGTCCAGGTGCTGAACAGGTTCACCGGCGCCCATCAGCGCTATCTTCCGGTTGCGCCTTCCTCCAATCCCTACGATGTGCTCAAAGTGGGTGATTTCCTCTATGTGACGGGCCTTTTCACCAACAGGGTGTATAAACTAAGCCTGCAGACCAACTCCGTGGTGGGGTCTCTGGAAGTGGGCGCAGCGCCGCAGGGATTGTGTTCCGACGGCACGCGGCTCTACGTCTGCAATACCGGCGGCTACCATAACAACTACGCTAACAGCTCCGTGAGCGTTATCGACCTGGCTTCCTTTGCCGTTACGGCGACCGTGCCGACCTGGACCAATCCTCAATTCGCGGTGCTTCGGGACGGATATCTGCACGTATCCTGCACCGGCAACTGGAGCAACGTCTCGGGCAAGCTGGACATTATCGACCTTGACACCCTGGAACTCGTCCAGCACCTCGACGTTGGGGGCAATCCCGGTTCGCTGTGGATCAGCCCGGGCGGGACAGGCTACATCGGCGAAGGCTACGGAAACGCCCTCTACAGCTACAACGCGGACACTCACAGCCTTGAACACGGAGCGGCAAATCCACTGAACTACGAAGCGTCGATGGTATCTGGCAATGCTGCCATGATCGCGCTTTTGAAACAAAACTGGGATACTTTCTCGCTGGTTCGCGCCTACAGCCACGATTTTACTTTGCTGGGACAATACCAGGTGGGGCTGTCAAGCTCGGACATCCTGGTCGTCCCCGAAGAAACCGCCGCCAACGATGAGCTGCTCCCTTCCGCGCGGCACCGGGTTTATCCAAATCCGCTCAAGCGGGGAGAAACGTTGTATCTGGACAAAGGTTCCGAAGCGGGGGAATTCCGCCTTTACAACCTGAAGGGACAAATGGTCCATGAGCAACAACTGGCCAAAGGAGAAACCTCAGTCCGCCTGGACGGCTTGTCCGCCGGGGTTTATTTCTGGGTGCTGAAAGGAGCGGACGTGGATAACAGGGGGAAATTGCTGATCTGCAATTAGGGCAGATTTTGCTTGACGCCTCAGCTACAAACTAAAAAGCTGTTCATTGATTAACTATGATACTTTTCAAGGAGTTATGATATGAACTACTATTTAAGTGACGACCAGCTCGAGATGAGGGAAATCGCGAAACGCATCGCGGAAGAAAAGATGCGGCCTCTCTCTGAAAAATATGACGAGGAAGGCATTTTTCCCTGGGACATAGTTGAAGTGATGCGCCAAAGCGACCTTTTCGCCATCCTTGTGCCTGAAGAATATGACGGTATCAGCGGCAAAGTGACCGACCTTGTGGTTGTGACAGAAGAGCTTTGCGCTGTGGACGCCGGCATCGCGCTGGCCTTTGGCGCCACCGGCCTGGGCATGTATCCCATCGCCATCGCCGGTTCTGAAGAGCAGAAGAAGAAATACCTGCCCCAAATCGCTGCCGGGGAGCAGCTTGCCGCTTTCGCGCTCACCGAAGCGAACGCCGGTTCTGACGCCGGAGCGATCGAAACAACTGCCCGCAAAGAAGGAGACCACTACATCCTCAACGGCACCAAACAATGGATCACAAACGGCGGCGAGGCAGGCATCTACACAGTTTTCGCCATGACGGACAAAACCAAGGGCGCCCGGGGCTGCTCCTGCTTCATAGTGGAAAAAGGCACTCCCGGCTTCAACTTTGGCAAGAAGGAAAACAAGATGGGCATCCGAGCTTCAGCCACACGGGAACTGATCTTCGAGGACTGCGCCGTACCCGAGGCCAATCTGCTGGGCCGCGAAGGAACTGGCTTCATCACCGCGATGAAGGTTTTCGACAAATCCCGCCCCATGGTGGGTTCTCAGGCTGTGGGCATCGCCCGCGGCGCTTTTGAAGCGGCGGTGAAGTATTCCAAGGAAAGGCATCAGTTCGGCAAGCCTATCTCGAGCTTCCAGGCTGTCCAGTTCATGCTGGCAGACATGGCCACTCAGATTGAGGCAGCCCGCGCTTTGGTTTGGCAGACGGCGAAGATGATCGATGCCGGCGAGCGCAACTTCAGCAAGGAATCCGCCATGTGCAAATATTTCGCTTCGGACATGGCGATGCAGGTTACCACCGACGCCGTGCAAATCCTTGGCGGTTATGGCTACATGAAGGAATATCCAGTGGAAAAGATGATGCGCGACGCCAAGATCCTGCAGATCTACGAAGGCACAAACCAGATCCAGCGCGGGATCGTGGCCTCGAACCTGCTTAAGGAGTTTTGATGCACGAATGGATCAGGGACTTTCCAGCCGCCATCACGGTCTGCGACAGGGACGGCCTGATCCTGGAAATGAACGAGAAAGCCTGCGCCACTTTCGCTTCCCGCGGTGGCGCGGCGCTGATCGGCACCAGCCTCTTCGATTGCCACAAACCCTGCTCCGTGGCCATCATCAGGGATATGCTGGCTACAGGAAAGAACAACGTTTACACCATTGAAAAACAGGGTGTAAAAAAGCTTATCTACCAGCAGCCCTGGTATCAAAATGGAGAACTGGGCGGTTTGGTGGAACTATCGCTGGAACTGCCGGATACCATGGCCCACCATGTCCGCGACTGAAAAACTGCTGCTGCACAGCTGCTGTGCGCCTTGCCTGATCGCCCCGTACCAGGAGTTGAAAATCGAAGCTGTAAACGTTTCGGTGCTGTGGTACAACCCCAACATCCATCCCGTTACAGAATATCGCCAGCGGTTGCAAACGCTGAAGGATTTCGCGGAGCGGGAGGGATTTCCGCTGATCGTTAAAGATGATTACGGCCTCAGGGACTTCGTGAAAGCGGTTGTGGACAGGCTCGACTCCAGATGCGGGCACTGCTACCGACTGAGGTTGGAAACAGCAGCCAAAACGGCTTCCGAAAACGGTTTTGACGCTTTTTCCAGCACGCTGTTCTATAGCAAATACCAAAACCACGAACTGCTGAAAGAGATTGCGGAGGAGATGGCGGCAAAGTACCAAGTGAGCTTCTTTTACCGCGACTGGAGAGAGCTTTGGGATGAGGGAACACGGCTTTCCAGGGAAGCCGGAATGTACCGCCAGAAATACTGCGGCTGTGTGTTTAGCGAGGAAGAGCGCTATCTGAAGCGGAAACAGGCCTGAGCCTTCAGCCCAGGGCCACGTCCAGAAACATCATCAGAGCGAACCCGAGCATCACGCCCAAAGTGGCCAGGTGCGAGTGTTCGCCTTTTTGCGATTCGGGGATCACCTCTTCCGCCACCACGAAGATCATGGCTCCGGCGGCAAAGGCTAGCGCGTATGGCAAAACCGGACGGGCAACCATCACCAAAGCCGCTCCCAGCAAGCCCCCCAGCGGTTCCACCATGCCAGAGAACTGGCCCCAGAAGAAGCTTTTCCACCTCGACATCCCCTCCCGCCTTAGCGGAATGGAGAGGGCCGCGCCTTCGGGCAGGTTCTGGATCCCGATGCCCAGAGTGAGGGCCATAGCCCCGGCCAGAGTGGCATCGGCAAATCCGGAAGCGTAAGCTCCGAAAGCCACGCCCACAGCCAGTCCTTCCGGGAAATTGTGGAGCGTGACAGCCAGGAACATCAGGGTTGATTTGCCCCAGGGTGTTTTCAGGCCTTCTTGTTCGCCCATCTCTTTGCCCGGGTGCAGATGTGGCAACAGAGCGTCCACTCCACGCAGGAATGCCCCTCCCAGCAAAAACCCGACCAAGGCTGGCAGAGGATTTCCGTTGCTGAGGTTGATGGCCGGATTGAGCAGCGACCAGAAGCTGGCCGCGATCATCACTCCTGCGGCAAAACCCAGCATGGTGTCCAGCAGCCAGGGCTTGATGGCGCGGAAAAGAAAGACAAAAGCCGATCCGATAGCCGTCATCATCCAGGTAAAGCCTGTCCCCAATAGAGCCAGCAGGATGGGGTTGGAAACCGGGTGGGCGATCACGAATAGAACTTTTCGATGGCCTCCAGCATCTGCTGGATTGCACCCTGGGTGTCGTCCACAGCCAGGGTGCGCTTGTCTCCGTTGTCGAATGTGATCACAACATTACCCAGAACCCTGCTGATCTCACGGATTTTGGGGATCACGATGTAACTCTTGCCTAGTTGCTCGTCGTCGTAGGTGAAAATCGCTTTCATTATCAATCCTGATTCTGCTCCGGTGTCAACCGGTATGGCGTTTGAGGTTGCAGGTCTGGCTGGTGCGCTCGCCGGGACGGAGGTATTCAGCGAAGTCGGCTTCAAACTCGATCAAGGTGTAGTCCGGATCATCATAGCCGTGGAAATATTCGTCAAAAAAGAAGCAGCGCTCGGAGGCTTCAGCCTTGAGCGCTGCGTTGGTAACAATCCTGGCAATGCCAGTGAGGCGGATGTAGCCTGTGTTCCCGGATTCACGAAGAGGCACGCAGACCTCCACCCACTTGTTGGCACTGATCTGGCCGACCTTCGCGTCTCCGCTGAAGGTGGCGAAGAAATAGCGGTCTTCATACATGAATAGCACCACGGGACGTACCCGGGCTTGTTTTTTATCGACCGTGGCCAGATAGACATACTGGTTCTGGCTGATCCAGGCCATGATCTCCTGCTGCAGGGCGGATTCAGAGGTTCGTGCCATGGTAGAGCCTTATTTCGTTAGGTTTATGGCCTTGATGATGGCCCGGTTTCCAACTTCTGGATTGTCCTGTTTGTCCCGGGGCAGATTTTCTATCTTGTGCACCACGTCCATGCCGCTGGCTACTTTGCCGAAAACGGTGTGTTTGCCGTCCAGCCAGGGAGTTCCGGGCTGTTTGGTGACGATGAAGAACTGGGAGCCGTTGGTGTTGGGTCCGGAATTGGCCATGCAGATGTAGGAATAAAGAACGGAGGCCTTAAGTATTTGTTTCCGGAGTGGTTCGCTGATGCCGGTGCGGTTCTGGTACCACTCCACGGTCTTGCCAAAGATCGGTTCCGGACTCTGTTCTTCCTGCACGGCTCTTACGATGTCGAAGACCTCCTGCTGGGGATTTTTGCCCGACTGCATGTAGGGGATGATGATCTTGGTCCAGACCAGCATGGCTGTCTCTTCATCGTTGACCTCGCCGGTGACCGCTTCACCCGGAGCGTAGCATTCGTCTTCAAATTGGTAGCCGGGCCCGCCCATGCCATCATTGGAACGGTCGCCGTCCTTGGTGTTGGGGTCACCGCCCTGGATCATGAAATCCGGGATGACGCGGTGAAAGTAGGTCTGGTTATAAAAGCCTTCCGCCGCCAGTTTCAGGAAGTTGTCCACCGTCTTGGGTGCCAGATTGGGCCAGAGTTCCAGCTCAATGTTGCCTTGGTTGGTTTCGATCACTGCGGTCTTCACTTGGGTTTCCTTATCCAATTTTTCCTCCAGTTTTGCGGCTCCTGCCGACTTCAGTTCATTGGTCTGGCAGTTCAGCAGGCTGAGGCTGAGAACCAGGACCATCGCCACCAGGGCGATCTTCTGCGGGGTTTTGAGCATTGTGCATCTCCTTGCTTTTGTAATATTTGAGGCTCACCTGGCCAGAATCTATCTCCAGGTAGCTGTGGTGCCGGGTCCAGTCGCCGCTGTTGGCGTAAATTCCACCTTTTAGCCGGGTTATCCCGGGATGGTGGCTGTGGCCCATGCAAACCAGGTCATAATCCTTTTTTCCAATCATATACTCCGCGTAACGGCTCAGTCCCGCACTTTTTTTGGATTGGAGCAGAGAGGATACCTGCCGGAACCGGCTGGAGCGGGAGAGCTTTCCCCCGATCAACAGAGCGAGATCAGGGTGCAACAGGGAAAAGAGCTTCTTGCTGAGCTTCATGCGGATCAGGCGCCGGAAAAACTTGTAGCGGAGGTCGTTCACGGTGTGCAAATCGCCGTGGGTGAACAGCACCCTGAGGCCGTCCTCCTTCAGGCTGAAAGAGTTATTGTAAACCTCGATTTCAAGATAATCTCGGAAAAAATCATTGAACCAGAAATCGTGGTTGCCGCTGATCAGAACCAGCCTGCAGCCGTGTTCACGAATCTCCGCCAGGCGGTGGAGAATGGGAAAGTACTGCTTTATGATGGCGTATTTCCAGTCGAACCAGAGGTCGAAGATATCGCCGTTGAGCACCATCAAGTCGTATTTTCCCACTGCCTGTTTCAGAAAGTCGAGCGCCAGATTGGCGTTGGCACGGTCGTAAGTGTCTTTGAACACGTATTTGTAATGCACGTCAGACAGCACGCAGATGCGCATCTCAACTCCGGGTAAGCAGGTAGTAGATGATGTTGCAGCCAAAGCGGAGAGCTGTTTCGCGCACTTCCGGCGGATCCTTGTGAGTGGCGGGATCGGCCCAGCCGTCGCTGATATTTGTTTCGTAGGTATATAGACACATCAGGCGGCCGTCATCGTCAAAAATGCCAAAGGCCTGGGGCGGCTTTTCGTCGTGCAGGTGGATTTTGGGCAGACCGCCGCTAAAATCGAAAAAGCTGGTAAACAAGGGTGAAGAGCCATCCAACTCCACCAGCTCGTATTCTGGAAAGACCCGTTTGATCTCACGCCGGAAAGAGGAATCCATGCCATAATCGTCATCGGCGTAGAGAAAGCCCCCGCGCAGCATCCACTGGCGCAAATTTTCCACTTCGCGGTCATCCCAGCGGATGTTGCCGTGCCCGGTTAAATAAACGAAAGGATATTCGAAAAGCTTTGCTTCGCCGGCTTTGACCACGCTTTGGTCGAGGGGAAAAGTGGTGTTCAGGCTCGCGTTCACAAAACGGGCCAGATTGGGCAAAACCTCCGGATCGTTGTACCAATCCCCTCCGCCGTCATATTGGAGCCGGGCGAAGCCCGTGGTGGTGACGTTTCCGGTCACGGCACCCAAGGTGGTGGAAAGGATCAGGAGTATGATCGAAAGCAGGTTTCGGGGCATCTTAGTTCACAATGTTCAGGTTCACGCAGACCAGGGAATCCTGCGTAACCAGGTAAAAACAACTGTTGTAATCGTCATACATGGATATAAACCTAAGCTCTTCCGGCAGGGACAGTTCACTCATCAGTTTGCCCTGCTGGCTGTCCAGAATTGCCAGTCCCCGCCTGAGAGGGAGCACGGTGAGGTTTTTATCGATGCGCTTTTCCTGAGCCGGCGTGATCTCCAGCATGGTCAGGTTGGACTTTTCGTTAGCCAGAGCCTGCAACGACTGGCTCCAGACTTCATTTCCCCGCAAATCCAGCCCCAAGGTGTTGCCATTGGTGAGGGTTGCGTTCAGTCCAGCCGCCGTGGTCATTATCGCGCCCACCGGGGCAGGATAGTTCTGTTTCCAAAGCTGCTCGCGGGAGGAAAGCTTATAAGCGTAGATATCGGCCCCGCTGACCAGAAACACATTCTGCTGGTTGAATGCGGGAGAGGATGTAACCCTGAAGGGCAGTTCCATGCTCCAATTCCGGACCAGTTGCACGTTCCGGGCCGGCATGTTCAAAACGGTTATAGCCTGCTCGATCTTTTCGTTGACCATTTTCTTGGCGCGGTAGAAGCCCACACCGATGATGCGGTTCCCCAGGGCCATGTAAATTATGGCCAAAGCCGTTCCCAGAAGCAGGAACAGGGTGCTGATCTCCAGCTTGGTCAGTCGGCGTTTTTTGGGTTTGGCCAGAGGAGTTTGATGCTTGAGGATGAGCCACAGCGCCGGAGAGGCAGAGCTGAAGGATTCCACCAGCGGCTGCAGGCTGCTCACGTCAGGAGAGCTTCCGAAAACCTTGGCTGCCACTTTTCCGGGCAGCACCACCAGGCTTTCATTTTCTTTCAGATGGAATTTTAGCGGTTTCACCCGGATGTCTTCTTCCGAAAGGCCCAGCAGATTCAGATTCTTCAAGCTTTGCACGTGGTAATTCTTCCAGTTCCGGCCCACCGTTTCCAGTTTTTTCCCATTGGTGACGGCACAAAAGAGACGGCCAAACTGCACAAAGATGAGATCATGGTCAAAACACACAGCGAAAAAGAGGGACAGGCCCTTTTCCCGCAGATTTGTGCGGCGCAGGCTGGCATGCAGCTTCCAGTGGAAATCAGCGAAGAAGCTCTTGAGCCAGTTCTCGATCTCCATCTTGCTGATCTCAAGCACCTTGGCATTCAATACTTCCAGTTTCACCCCGGCCAGGATCTCCTCCAAGGCGATG
Source organism: Candidatus Cloacimonadota bacterium (assembly GCA_012516855.1). Lineage (NCBI taxonomy): Bacteria > Pseudomonadati > Candidatus Cloacimonadota > Candidatus Cloacimonadota bacterium. The sequence continues at coordinate 75,719 of JAAYWB010000060.1, read as the reverse complement.
TCGTTCTCTTCGTGGGCCACGCAGAGGAACCAGGCGTAACGGCCATCCTGGGAAGACTGGTGTTCACAGATGCTTTGAGGAGACAGGGCGTATTTGCTTTGTAGTTTGATCATTTTAATTCCACCATTTGATCATGCTGCGCCAAAAAACCCTCATCAGCGTGGGAATATCCATCAGCATGTTGGTATAGGCGGCGTTGGCCAGTGGGCACCAGCACTGTTTTTTATGAATGGAACGGCGCTCCAGTTCGGATTCGTGGTTGAACCAAATCTCGCGGAAATTGTATTTACTGGCGCGCAGATTGCCCAAAGACTTTGCCTTGACACAGCAGCTCCAAACGTCACCGTCCGGCGAGATCTGGGCTGAAGCCACTCCGGCATAACAGGGCAATATCTGGCGTTCGTCGCGCATGATGCGTTTCACCAGATTGTAATACTCTATCCTGAAAGCCATTGTGATCTTGTTCATCCCCTTGTATTTTTCGTTTTTGATGCGGTGGATTAGATAATCGATGGCGGATTTATAAGCCACAAGGCTGGGCGTAATCTGGGCCCCAAAGGTGTCCAGTTCTCCCCTCTCCTCGGCAATCTCGGTGATGTAGGCATCCGGTTTAAGACGCAGCAATTCGTTGGCGATGCCTGGAAAGGTATCCACATTGAACTGCGAAATCACGGTATGGATGCCCACTGCCAGATTGGGGATCTGCAGGGCTTTTAGCTTCTGGAAGGTGGCCATCGTCTTCTTGTAGTTGCCTGGCACCTTGCGTATCTCGTCGTGCTGTTCGCCGATGCCGTCCACCGATATGTTGATGATCACCTGGGACTTGGGGCAGGCCCTGGCGATCGCGGCGGTCTTTTCCACTATGGTGCCGGTGAGGATGCCGTTGGTGGGGATGTTGATTATGTTGGGGCGTGAAATCTCATAAATGGTGGAGACCACTTCCACAATGTCCTTGCGCAGAAAGGGCTCACCTCCGCTGAATGTGATCCAGTAAGGCGAGCGTCCTATCTTCTTGAAGGTTTTGGCGTATTCTTCCACTGTGAAATTGTGGGCTTTCTTCTTCCAGACATTACAGGTGCTGCAGCGCGAATTGCAGGTGTAGAGCAGGCTTACGGTATAACTCATGGGCAGGAGGCGGGGAAAACCGAGATGCTTCATCAGCCAGTATCCGAGCATCCTGAAAAGCAGATTGAGCATGGCGTTCAAAAATCCTTAACGTCCCAAATCCTTGGTGGACCGGGCGATATCCCAAGCGAAGGGGTTTTTGCCCTTGATGTAAAAATCCCAGGAGCCCAAAAGCCGGCAATACATTTCCAAAAGCATCACGGCAAACACTTTGGGTGCAGAAGCCGGGTATTCGCGCAATTCGGCCAGGAGTATCCAGAGCAGGGTGCCCCCATCCTGGGAGACCACCTTGTAGTCCTGTTTTTGCTTCAGCCAGAGATGGCCGTTCTGGATGCGGCGGCGTTGCTTGATGAAGTCTTTCAGGTTCGTGGGGCCTTTGTTGCTGATGATCGCGTCAGGAACGTAGCGAAGTTTCAGACCGTGGGAGCGGACAATGGCCTCGATGCTGGCTTCGTCAACCGCGGATTCGGCCGGGATGGAATCCATCAGCTTACGAAAGGCTATCATTTCACCCAATTTGGGCGAAATCATGGCCATGCGGTGATGCAAGCGCCAGAGCAGATGCACAGCGAAACCCATAAAAGTGTTGACGGGATTCACAGGAACAGGCCTGCCGCCACTGGCCCCAACCTTAGGGTCATTGAAAGCTACGGCCAGTTTTTCGATAGTTGTGGGCGCCGGGATAACGTCTCCGGAAATCACTATCAGGATCGGCGATTTAGCCTCCGCAATAAATAGGTTGATGGCGCTGGATTTGCCTTCCCGCCTTGCCTGGCGGATCAAGCGCACCCGCGGGTCCCGGCTGGTATAATTCTCCACCAGTTCGTCCGTGCCGTCCGTGCTGGCGCTGGAAACCACAATGATTTCCGCGATGCTGGCCTGCTTTAAGTTCTGATTGCAAAGCGAGTCCAGCAGGGGGATGATGTTATCCGCTTCGTTATAGGCGAACACGCCCAAAGAGCAGATCAAAGCTGGGTTCTTTTCCATTTTTACCTCAGTCGGGCAATGCCCTCTATGCTTTCCTTCGCGCGCAGTTCTTTGTTCACGGAATCCAGGACCCCGTTGATAAACTTCACCGCGCCTTCCTCGCAGAATTTCTTGCCGATTTCGAGCGCTTCGTTGATCACCACAGCCGGCGGAGTGTCCGTATAGAGCAATTCATATACAGCTACTTGCAGCACGTTTCTGTCCATGTGGGAGATACTTTCCACGCTCCAGTTTTCGCTGTGTTTCTCTATTTTCTGGATGATCTCGGTGCGGTTGATGATGGCGTTTTTCACCAAATCGTCGGCAAAATCGATCACCGTCGCCGAGTTGCGCATCTTTTCCAGTTTGGCGAGTTCATTCAGCACATCGGGATAGCTGTTCAGCATCCCGTATTCCAGGAACTCCGGGTCCAGTTCCCGAAAATCAAGCGCGTAAAGGGTTTGGGCCGCCAGTTCGCGGGATTTACGCCTTAGTCCCAAGCTTGAGTTCCGCCATCAGGTTGAGCATTTCCAAAGCCGCGCTGGCAGCGGAAAAACCTTTGTTCCCGGCTTTGGTGCCGGCGCGTTCCAGGGCTTGCTCGATAGTGTCTGTGGTAAGCACTCCGAAAATCACGGGCTTGGATTGGCTCAGGGCAACCTGGGCCACCCCTTTGCTAACCTCCGCTGCCACATATTCAAAATGGGGTGTGCCGCCCCGGATCACCGCGCCCAGGCAGATTACGGCATCGTAACTGTCGCTCTGCGCCGCGGCTTTGGCCATCTGCGGGATTTCAAAAGCACCGGGCACCCAAATAACCGTGATATCGTCTTCCAAGACTTCGTGACGGAGCAGGCAGTCCATCGCCCCCTCCATCAGCTTGCGGCTTACCAGTTCATTGAAACGGCTGACCACCAGGGCGAATCTGTAGCCCTTCGAAACCAGGTTACCTTCTATTACCTTCATTGTTTTTGCTCCTTTTCCCAAGGATTTTTCCACAAAAAACCAGAATATTCAAAGCACAGATTCAATCAAGGAAAATCTTTCGTGAACGAGTAAGAGCTGTATCCTGCCAGTCAGGCCCTGAGCGCTCGCGACCGTCCCTCTCCCCCGCCTCCCGCCAAATACTCGTATCGAATGCGGGCATCGTGCGGGAGGCAATACCGAAACCTAGGAAAGGGTGTTAACGGCCAGATGGCATCGCTTCAACCCGGTTGCTTCACACACCCGCTGTCCATGCAACCCTCCGGGATCGAAATCACCGGGGTAAACACCTAATTTGAAAGGGAGCCTAAAATTTGGTTGACGGAAACGGAGTATCAAAAAATCATGTTTGAATCAAAAATATGGTGCGAAGATGAACAGACTTTTCCAACCCGAGTTAGTAAAGATCGTCGATGGATTCGAATCGAAGTCCGATTGTCTGGCCTATATGACAGACCTGCTGGCGGAAAGCGGCTGCCTGGATTTACCAGAGCGGTTTCTGGCCGCGGTGAAAGGCCGTGAGGACATCATGAGCACCGGCATCGGCAAAGGCGTGGCCATTCCTCACGCGCGAGATCTGACCGTTACCTGCATCAAGATCGCGGTCTGCCTTGTCCGCGAGCCGCTGGAATTTGATAGCGTGGACGACCTGCCGGTGCAACTGGTGTTTATGATAGCGGTTCCCCAAAAAGCCGGCAAAGAATATATGAAAATCCTGCGCTCGCTCTCCGAATACCTGAGGAATAGCGAGAACCGCAACACCCTAATCAACGCAACCTGCGAAAGGGAATTATACCATGACGTGCTTACGATTGAAGAAGTCATTACTGACAGCATTAATGCTTAGCTTTGGTTTGCTGCCCTTGCTGGCGGTGAACGACGAAGCCGGAACCACCGGGTTCGCCAGCCTGAAAAACGTCTATTCGGCCCGGGCCATCGCCATGGGCCAGGCTCTCACCGGCGAAACCGGCAATCCGGACGGTCTGCATTTCAACCCGGCCTCGATCATCAAAATCGACGGAAACGAGGTCGGGACCACCTATACCAACTCTTTCGTGGGTTCGCAGGGCGGCCAATTGCAGTATCTCTGGCCCAAAGACCGCTTCACGGCCTGGGGTTTTGCCCTCAAATACATGAACATGGGCAGGATGGAACGCACTGAGGTGGACCAGAACGGCGACTTGGTTTCGACCGGAGAGACCTTTGGGGCCAACAACATTGTTGCCAGCGCCTCCCTGGCCAAATACATCTCCGACGCTGTGGACCTTGGCGGGACCCTGAAATTGATCTACGACCAGATTGACAGCAGTTCCTCCACAGCCGCGATGCTGGACCTGGGCCTCATCCACCATCCCGCAAGCGAAAAGCTCAAAGTGGGGATCAGCCTGCGCAACATCGGCCTGCAGATAACCCGCTACACCGGTTCCGATTATAAGGAAAAGCTGCCTTTCACCTTCGCCGCCGGCATGACATACGATTTCAACCCCAGGCTGATGGCCAGCCTCGACATTGTCAAAGCCACCGGAGAAGACATAGTTGCCAAAGCCGGGGTTGAATATGGACTGACGCCCGCTTTCGACCTGCGGGGAGGTTTCAGGACCAATGCCGGTGACGGCTACAACGGCGGCACTTTCGCCTTTCTTTCAGGATTGTCCCTGGGCGTGGGCTGGAACTGGAACAATTACCGGGTCGATTACGGCGTTTCTTCATACGGAGACCTGGGCTGGATCAACCAGATCAGCCTCAGCTACGAATTCTGAACCCTGTTCCGGTGAAAGCTTTGACGCGTGATTTTCTGATGGAAATTGGAACCGAGGAGGTTCCCGCACCCCATTTACAACCGGCGGTGGAATTCATCCAGTCCTCTTTTCAGAATCTGATGCGGGACGTGGGTTTGCAATACTCTGAACTGATGACCGGTTCGACCCCCCGGCGCATGTTTCTCATCGCGCGCCAGGTTCAGAGCACCCAGCCGGATATCCAGGTGAACAAAACCGGCCCGGCAAAAAAGATAGCCTACGACGCGGACGGCAACCTTCTCCCCGCGGCTTTGGGCTTCCTAAAAAAGAACAACGCCGAAGCCAAAGACCTCCAAATAGAAACAACCGACAAAGGCGTATTCATTGCCCTCAAATACATTAAGCCAGGCCGGAACACTGCAGAAATCCTGCAGGAATGGATTCCGGACCTTCTGAACCACATTCCCTACCCCAAAACCATGATATGGAACAGTTCCCGCCTTGCCCTGTCCCGTCCGTTGCGCTGGCTCTGTGTGCTTTGGGGGGATGAAGTCCTTGAGGTGGAAGCTGGTGGGGTCAAGAGCGGCAAACATAGCTTCGGGAACCGGTTTCTGGGGCTTGACAGGCCGCTGGAGATAAACTCCGCGGATGAGTATCTTCAGGTTCTTTCCAGCAATGCCGTGATGGCAGACAGAGCCGCCCGACGGGAAAAACTGGTGGCTGAGCTTGCCTCCGTGAACCCGGGAATGGGATTCAAGGTGGTTGAAGATGAACGCCTTACGGACACGGTAACCGATCTGGTGGAAATGCCCACTGCGGTGGTGGGTGAATTCAGCCCGGAATTCCTTTCACTGCCTGAAAAGATCATCACTTCCACGATAAGCCAAAACCAGAAATACTATTCCGTTCAGGACGCGGAAGGCCGTCTGAGCAACAAATTCGTGTTCATCTCAAACGGCGACCCCGAGTATTCAGACCTCATCCGCAAAGGCAATGAAAAGGTTGTGGCAGCGAGGCTCGCGGACGCCCTCTGGTATTATCAGGAAGACACCAGGAAACCCTTGGAAGCTTATGTGGAGCAGTTACACGAAGTTGTGTTCCAATCCAAGCTCGGCACGCTGGCAGACAAGACGGAGCGCGTTGGCCAGATCACAGGGGAAATCTGCCGTCGGCTGTGCCTCGACGAAGAAAACACGGCTCTGGCCAAACGGACAGCGCTGCTTTGCAAGGCGGACCTGGTCACCACGATGTTGGGAGAGAAAGAATTCACCAGGCTGCAGGGATATATCGGCAAGCATTACGCCCTGGCCAGCGGTGAAGACAGCCGGGTGGCGGAAGCCATTCACGAACATTACCAGCCCCGGGGCACCAATGACGGGCTGCCCCAAACCCTCATTGGGGCAATTGTTGCCGTGGCCGATAAAATGGACAGCGTGTGCGGAATAATCGGCATTGGCCAGGTCCCAACCGGCTCCGCGGACCCCTTTGCCCTACGCAGAGCGGCCAACGGAGTGGTGCAGATCATAGTGGAACGCGGCTGGAGCATCAATTTATCCGAACTTATCGATTATACCTTGAACCTGGTGGAACAACGGTCAGAGCTTACTTCCACCGCCCACAGCGATGTTCAGGCCTTTTTCCGCCTGCGGGTTGAGTGGTTGCTGCGCCAGTTGGGTTTGGATTATGACGTGATCGACAGCCTGATGCACCTTTCACTTGGTAACCTGACTGACCTGAAAACACGGGGGGAGGTTTTGCAAAGCTCCCGCAGCCGGGAAGACTTCCACGACCTCGTGAACAACTACAAACGGGTAGCCAACATCATCGAAAAAGTGGAGCGCGTTCCGGCTCTGGAACCATCGCTGTTTACAGCGAAAGCGGAAAAAAATCTCTATTCCTCGCTGCAGACTCTGCGAACAAAAATCACCGGCAGCCTGGCAGGTTGCGATTATCAGCAGGCGATTAACCATCTGGTTGGCTACGGTGCCAACACCAGCAACTTTTTCGACGCAGTGCTGGTCAACTGTGATGATCCAAACCTGCGTGGAAACCGCTATGCCCTCTTGAGCGAGGTCAAAAATGAATTCCTGCGCGTGGCGGACATTTCGCGCATCGTGATAGATAATGATAAAAATGGAGCATAGAGTATGGATATCCTCACCGAGTTAAAGGCCAAGGCCAAACTCATCGAAGGGCGGATCGTGCTGCCTGAAAGTGCCGACACCAGGACGCTTCAGGCCGCGCATGCAATTTTGGCTGAGGGTTTGGCAGACATCGTCCTGGTGGGCAAACCGGAAGAGATCAAAACCCGGGAAAAGACTCTGGAACTTGACCTCAGCCGGGCCACTGTGATCGATCCTGCCAACTTTCCAGAAATCGGCAAATTCGCGGATTTCTATTATGAGAAGCGCAAAGAGAAAGGCGTCACTCGCGAGCAGGCAAGCCAGACAGTTCTGAATGAACTGTATTTTGGCACCCTGTTGGTGAAGTTCGGATACGCTGATGGCATGGTGGCCGGCGCCGCCAACACCACAGCCGATGTCCTGCGCGCGGCTCTGCAGGTGGTGGGCGTCACCAGCGGCATCAAAACCGTTTCCAGCTGTTTCATAATGGTGGTGAATGACTACATGGGGGAAGACCGGGTCTATCTCTTCGCAGATTGCGCCGTGGTGCCTGATCCTGACCCGGAACAGCTGGCTGATATCGCATTCAGCACTGCCTCAACGCGCAGAGCCATTTTGGGCGACGAACCCAAGGTGGCTTTGCTGTCATTTTCCACCCGGGGCAGTGCCCAGCACGAAAATGTGGAAAAAGTCCAGCAAACGGTTAAAATCCTGGGCGAACGCCAGGTTGATTTCGATTTCGACGGCGAGATGCAGTTGGACGCGGCGATCGTTCCCAACATTGCCAAAATGAAAGCTCCAGACAGCAAAGTGGCCGGACAGGCCAACACCCTTATTTTCCCAGACCTGCAATCCGGCAACATCGGCTACAAGCTGGTGCAGCGTTTTGCCAAAGCAGAAGCCATCGGCCCCATCATCCAGGGCCTGGACGCCCCGGTTTGTGACCTCTCCCGCGGCTGTTCCTCTGAAGATATAGTTCACACCTGCGTGCTGGTGCTGTTGATGGCCCAAAATAACAAAAGAAAAGGATAAAGACATGGCTATAAAAATATCAAACCGAATCAAACTGGTAAAACCCTCCCCCACTCTCACCCTTTCAGCCAGGGCCAAGGAGATGATGGCCTCCGGCATCGACGTGGTGAATTTCGGCGTGGGTGAGCCCGATTTCAATACCCCCGAATACATCAAAAAGTCGGCTCATGCCGCCCTTGAGGCAAACTTCACCCGCTACACCGCCAACCCCGGCATCATCGAACTCCGCCAGGCCATTTGTGACAAGCTCGAGCGGGACAACGGACTGGCTTACGAACCCAAAGAAGTGCTGGTCTCACCTGGCGCCAAAGCTTCCATCGTAAACATCCTGATCGCGGTCTGCGATGCCCAGGACCAGGTGCTGATGCCCGCACCCTACTGGGTCAGCTATCCCTACCAGGCAATGCTAGCCAACGCCGAACCGGTGATCGTGCCCACTTTTGAGGAAGATTCCTACAAACTCACCGCGGATTCACTGAACCAGGCCATCGCAGCCAACCCCTGCGCCAAAGTGCTGCTGCTGAACAGCCCCAACAATCCCACTGGAGCCGTTTACACCAGGCAGGAACTGGAAGCCATCGCCGCCATCTGCGTGAAAAACGACATCCTGGTGGTTTCGGACGAAATCTACGAACGCTTGGTTTACGACGGGATCAAGCACATTTCCATCGCCTCCCTGAACGAGGAAATCAAAGCCCGGACCGTGGTGATCAACGGCGTTTCAAAAGCTTATGCCATGACCGGCTGGAGGCTTGGCTACGCCGCTGGCCCGGCCCATATCATAGCGGCCGCTGGCAGGGTTCAGGCTCACGCCACCTCCTGCGTGAACTCCATCACCCAGAAAGCCTGCGTGACCGCCCTCGCCGAGGAAGACGACTCCATTGAAAATATGCGCGCGGAGTTTGAAAAGCGCCGCGATTTCCTCTATGCCGAACTGAGCAAGCTGCCCCACGTGTCCTGTTTCAAGCCCCAGGGAGCTTTCTACATCATGCCGAACATCTCCTGGTATCTGAGCAACAACAGCCAGAGCATCAAGGATGGAGACCAGTTTTGCCAGGCCCTGCTGGAAAAGCACCACGTGGCGCTCGTTTCCGGCGATTCCTTCGGCATCCCCTCCAACGTAAGATTTTCCTATGCCAACAGCATGGAAAACCTCCAAAAAGGCGTGGAACGCTTCGCCAAATTCCTGGGCGAACTGGCGCGCTGACCAGAAAAGAGGACCATTATGACCGATCTGGATGAAAAATACCGCGAACGCTGGCAGGACAAACGCAAAAAAACCTACGACTGGAAACGTCTGGCAATCATGGTACTGGCGCTCATCGCGATCTTCATCGTGCTGAACAGGCTGAACAAAGTGGGTGAGAAAGAATTGCCCAGCATCGAATACACAGCGCCCGACAGTTCCCAAGCGCCCCAAACTCAGCCCCAGCCGGACGGAGAAGCCCTTTAATGAGCCTGGTGATCGTCGGCTCGGTCGCACTGGACACGATCGAGACTCCGCACGGCAAAGTTGAAGATGCCTTGGGCGGTTCTGCCGTCTATGCTTCCCTAGCCGCCTCATATTTTGGCCCCACCTACATTGTGGGTGTCGTGGGCGAAGATTACCCCGCACGCGGGGTAGAACTGCTTGAGGCCCACAAGGTCAACCTGGACGGTCTCGAAACCAAGCCCGGAAAAACCTTCCGCTGGAGCGGCGCTTACCGCCAGTGGAGCCAGGCGGATACCCTTAGCACCGATCTGAACGTCTTCGCGGATTTTTCGCCTCAGCTTCCCCCCTCCTGCAGAAGCTGCCGCAGCCTGCTTCTGGCCAATATCCACCCCCAACTGCAGTTGCAGGTGCTGAACCAGATCGAAAGCTACAAGTGGGCAGCCTGCGACACCATGAACTACTGGATATCACTGTGTCCGGAACTTCTTTCCGAGGTGATCCGCAAGGTGGACATCGTCTTCATCAATGAAGACGAAATCCGCCAGTACACAGGCCTGGACAGCATCTTTGCCGCCGGGCGCTACCTTCTGGAAATGGGTGTGAAAGCCGTGGTGATCAAACGCGGCGAATACGGCAGCGTAACCATTTTGCCAGACGATTTGTTTTTCGCCCCGGCCTATCCGGTGGAGCGGATCCAGGACCCCACCGGCGCCGGAGACAGCTTTGCCGGGGGCTTCATGAGCTATCTAGCCACCCAGGATGAATTGAACAAATACGTGATTCGTAAAGCCGTCCGTTTCGGAACGGTGCTCGCGGCCAAGAACGTGTCCGCCTTCAGCGTGGATGGCTTGGTCAATCTGGAGTTTTCGGAATTGCAGCAAAAAGTCCACCAGTTGCGCAACTGGGCTTGATCGAGGCAAAACCAGCATGAACAAAGACACTATGGACTACCGCGGCTCGGGAGTGGACATCAAGGCCGGCGAACAGGCCGTTGATTCCATCCGGGGAATTGTAGCCAGAACCTACAACGCCAATGTGCTCAGTGAGTTGGGCAGTTTCGGCGGCTTGTACCGCTTTCCCAAGGATTCATACCGCGAACCGGTGCTGGTGTCCAGCACAGACGGCGTGGGCACCAAACTCCGCGTGGCGATCAAAGCCCGGCGCTTCGACACCATTGGTCAGGACCTGGTAAACCACTGCGTAAACGACATTCTCGTCCAGGGCGCCCTGCCCTTGTTTTTTCTCGATTACATCGGCCTGGGCAAAATGGAGCCGGACATGGTTGTCCAGATCATCTCTGGCATGGCTAAAGCCTGTTCGGAAAACGGCTGCGCCCTCATCGGCGGTGAGATGGCGGAAATGCCGGGCATCTATCAGGGTAGCGATTTTGACCTCGTGGGCACCATCGTGGGCGTGGTGGACAAAGAGCATCTGCTGCCCGCGGCCAGGATCAAAAAAGGCGACATCCTCATAGGGATTCCCAGCAGTGGGCTGCACACCAACGGCTATTCCCTGGCTCGCAGGATCGTGTTTGACCGCCTCGGCCTGGACGTCGCGGATAGAGTTCCGGAACTGGATGCCACAGTCGCGGAACTGCTGCTCAGCGTTCACCGCAGTTATCTGCCCATGCTAAAACCGCTACTCCACGATGAGCGGCTGCATGGCCTGGCCCACATCACAGGCGGAGGCATTCCCGGAAACCTAAAACGCATCATCCCGGAGGGGCTCTGCGGAGTTGTCAGTTATGCTGAACACGAGATCCCGCCGCTCTTCACCTGGCTGCAAACCTCCGGCGGCCTGAGCCGGGAAACAATGCTGGAAACCTTCAATCTGGGCCTGGGCATGATCGCGGCTGTCGATCCGGCTTTCAGCACGGAATTCATCTCCGCCACCTCGTCGCTGGTGATCGGAGAGATAGATACATCCCGCGACCCGGATGAAAAAGTCCTCATCATTGACTGACCCCGGCCCATCAAACCACTTTTACCCCCTGCCGCGAATGCTGTTAGGCCGGTTTGGCCAACCTGACCGGCCCTTTGCCCTATCCAATTAGCCTCTCACTTACTTCCCGTTGACTTCCCGTTTGACAGGCGGGAACTCAGCGGGAAGTGAATGGGTTGTGAGTGGGAAGGGGCAAAGGGCCTAACCCCGGGAAAGGCAGAAGCAGACAGCCATCCAGCCCTTAATAGGGCGGATTCCTCAGAAATATCCATAGAAACGGAAAGACGAAGAGAGGGGAATTTTATCCGGATTCTAGAGCGCCAAGATTAAGGGTGAAAAACAGTCCCGCAAAACATTTCGCGAAAAAATGCTTGACGATTTTGGCTGAGCCAGATAATCGCATCCTACGTAGAAATACTGTGTTGAGAATGAATGTATTTCTTTACAGAGCGTGAATTAAGAGTAAAAAAGCCATACAAGAAGGGAGGTTTTTCGATGCGAAAAACTGCATTGATCCTGCTTATACTGTTAATCGGTTGCGCCACTTTTTTGGAAGCAGCCACGACCGGACGCCTCGCTGTTCGCGTGCGAGACAACGCAGGCAAACCACTTGAATACGTTAACATCATTGTCATGAGAGGTAACCAGCGGATTACCGGTGGACAGACCGACGCCAAGGGAAGCAGAATTCTCATCAACATCCCGCCCGGGATGTACACAGTGAAGTTTTCTCTGATTGGCTACGACTCCGTCACCTACACTGATGTCCGCATCCAGGTTGACCAGACTGCCAGCCTCTCGCCCGTGATGAAAAAAGCCGGCGTTAAAATCGCCTCCGTCACGGTAACCGCAGAACAGGACGTGGTTGGTAAAGACCGCACGGCGTCTGAGCGCCAGATCGAAATGGACCGCATGAGCGATGTCTCTGTGAGTGACGTGGCCGGGATCATGGCTCTGCAGGCCGGTGTTTCCAACATCGGCGGAGAGCTTCACGTCCGTGGCAGTCGCGCCAACGAAATCAACTTCACGGTTGACGGCCAATCGGTTACCGATCCCGTGGACGGCGGCAGCGCTCTCCAGGTGGATACGGATGCCATCCTCGACATGAAAGTGATGACCGGCGGTTTCCCTGCTGAATACGGAAACGCCCAGGCCGCCGTGGTCAACATCGTCACCAAGGACGGCGATCCTTTCTTTTCCGGAAAGATCGAATACAACACCGATCACATCATCGGCTCAGGCAGGAACTCTGACGTGGTCAAATTTGCCATTGGCGGTCCCATCTGGGCACTGGGCTCAGAAAAACTGCGCGAACGCCTCACCTTCTTCTTCAATGGCGGCGGCGAATGGATGGACGGCCGGATGAAACAATACTACGTCGCGGACCCGATGTCGGAGTATGTCTTTTTCGATTCGCTCACCGGCAAGTACCGGCAGTTGCTGGAATATGAGTATCCGGTCAACGACCCCTATGCCGACAGGACCAGATTCCTGGGCATCGATTTCGGCAACCGCAACTATAATGCCTACAACGTGAACCTGAAAACCAAGTTCGTGATCAGCGACATCCAGCGCATCACTCTGGGCATCCGCGGCGACCGCTCCCTCGATTACCCCTTCTCCTGGCAAAACCGTTACGCGCTGGACACCTATGCCGTGAGCGAAACCGAACAGAGGCAGTATGTCGCCAACTACGAATACGCTTTCAACCCGGCCATGAACATCAAGGTGAAAGGCAGCTATTACCAAAAGGATAGCAAAACTGGACCCCGCGGGATCGACCGCAGCAACTACCTCTATATGTATGATGGCCTGGATCCTGAAAATCCCGGCGAGGACTACGTGGACAACGTGCTGCTGGGCAACCAGGGCTGGGACAGCGTGGACCACAACTCAGACGGTGTGTACAGCCCTGACTACAACGGTGACGGGATCAGCGATGCCGATTACTTCGATTATTCTTTCTGGACCTACCGCATCGCCAGCGTGGAAGACCCGCGCATGGTGACGGGCTTCACGCCCCCCGGCTACATCTATCAGTTTTTCCAGGACGACATCACCACTTCAGCGAGCGCCCGGGCCGACTTTGAATGGCAGGTTAACGAAACCCATCTGGCCAAGACCGGCCTGGAGCTGATCAAGCACTCGATCAAGAAAGACCAGCTGCAGAATTTCCTGAATATCTATGAAGACAGGTTCCAAGCCAGCCTGAAACGCAAATGGAACGGCATGGCGGATTTTGTTCCCGAATATGATGCAGACGGCAACATAACCAACGTGCCTAATGAACTTTACTCAATGTACGAAACCGACGACGGAGTGTTGATTCCCATCTACAAACCCGCTGATTATTTCAAAGCCGCCCAGGAAGCTTCAGGCAAACGCGACGGCTATCAAGCCGATCCCTGGCAGGCGGCTTACTACCTCCAGGACAAGATGGTATGGGAAGGCATGATCGTGAATGCCGGCCTGCGTCTTGACCTCTGGTATCTGGGAACCAAATACAAGGTGCTGCAAGACGACGCCAGCTACCGGGAAGTGGATTTCGACCCCAGCGAGCGCTGGCAGCTTATGCTTTCCCCGCGCCTGGGCGTTTCACACCCCATCACCGACCGCGACGTGCTGCGCTTCGCCTACAACTATCAGAACCAGTTGCCTCAGATGCAGTTCATCTTCACTTCCAAAACCCCCGCCGACGCCAATGTTTCCGACCAGACCATCACTGTCGGCAACACCAAGCTGGAGCCGCAGATCACCAAGACCTACGAAGTAGGCCTTTCCCACCAGCTTTCCGACGACTACGTGCTTGACATGACCGCCTATTACAAGAACCTTTACAACTATGTAAGCACAATGAAGGTCGCCAAACCCGGCGAAGAGCAGATCTTCTGGTACCAGTTCATTTCCGAGGACTACGGTTCCGCCCGCGGAATCGACGTCCAATTGGAAAAAATGATGTCCAACTTCAACAACTGGTCCGTGGCCTACTCTCTGGCCTGGGCGCAGGGAAACAACTCCTCCACCGTGATTCAGGACGAAGCCACCAACCTGCGCGAATTTCCGCTGGACTGGGATGTGCGCCACAACCTGAGCCTGAACTACACCTTCAGGATAGGCCGCGGCGAAGAATTCTTCGTTCCTTTCACAGACTTCATCCTGCCCGTGGATGACCTGAGCGCGAACATCAACTGGAGCTTCGCCTCCGGGGCGCCCTATACTCCGCAGAGCGTGGAAGGGAACAGCATGCTGGACACTAACAGCGCCCGCAAGAAATTTACCCATCAGGCCAATCTGCGCATCACCAAAGGCATCACCCTCTCCCAGAAGATGAACCTTCGCCTCTTCATGGACGTGGAAAACCTCTTCGGAACCAGAAACGTGTACACCGTGTACCCCAAAACCGGCAGCGAACTGCATACCGGAAGCGAACCGGACCTCGCCGACGCCAATACCGGCTACACCTATCCCGAAGTTAGATTTGTTTACGATAAATACATCCAAAACCCCAGTTTTTGGAGCAACTATCGCGGCGTCACCTTTGGTGTGTCGTTCAACTTTTAGAAATCCCCTGGAGGAAAGATAACATGAGAAAAAGCTTCTCGAAAATACTGCCCCTGATAGTGCTGATGAGCATGCTGCTCGTTGGCCTGGCTTATGCCCAAACAGAAACAACCACCACAGCGGCTGCCGAAAGCGACACCGCCATCACCGAACCCATCGCTGAAGAACCTGTAGCCGAAACCGCTCCGATCGAAGAAAAATCATCCGGACTCAAAGGAGTGGCTGAATTCCTGTTCGGCCGTGCCCTGGTGAAAGAATTCATCGATGGCGGATGGGCCATGTGGCCGATCCTGTTCGTTGCCATTTACGGCCTCGCCTACATGATCTGGAAATTCATTGCCCTGATGTACGCGAAGATCAACCTCAACGACTTCCTGAACAAGATCCTGGCCCTGGTCAAAGAGAAGAAGATCAAGGAAGCCATTGAATTTGCAAAAAACACCCGCGGCCCCGTGTCGGCAGTTGTCTATGCCGGCCTGCTGAAAGCCGAACGCGGCGCAGATGCGGTGGAAAAGAACATGGAAAACGCCGCCATGATCGAAATGTCTTACCTCGAGAAAGGCTTCGTGGAAATGACCTCAGCCATCACCCTGGCCCCCATGCTGGGGTTCTTGGGTACGGTTGACGGTATGATCATCGCCTTCGACGCCATCGCCAAAGCCCGTTCTGTGGACGCCACCATTGTGGCCGACGGTATCAAGGTCGCTTTGATCACCACCAAATGGGGCTTGATCGTCGCCATTCCCGTGCAATTGCTTTATAACATCTTCACCACCATGGTGGATGGCATAGTTATCGACATGCAAAGAGCCTCAGAGAAGGTTACAGAAGCCCTCATCGAGTCTTGATAGGGGGAAATAATGAAAATCACCCGCAAGAAAAGGGGTAGCGTCAGTATACCGACCACGTCAACTGGCGACATCGCTTTCCTGCTGATTGTCTTCTTTATGTCAACCACCAAGTTCGACGTCAAGGAAGGCGTGAAGGTTCAGTTGAACAAAGCCGTAACCCAGGAACAGCTTCAGACCACCCAGCTCAAGCTCACAGAAAAGGAAATGACCCGCCTCGAGATCATGGAAACAGGATTGTTGAAGGTCAATAATGATGAGCCGCGCTCCTACAGCGATGCCGAACTGGACAAGCTTATCCTGGAAAAGATACAATTGCGCGACTCCATCAACAGGCAGGAAACAGACCCCAAGCTTAAATCAACTAAGATGCTCTTCCTGGTGAAGACGAATCCCGAAGCCAAATACAGCGAGATGGTGAGACTGGTTGACCACTTGGTCACATACCGTGACCGGGCCATGATCTCCATCTCCACAGCAATATAGGAGCAAAGCAATGGCCAAGATTATGTTGAAAGAAAAGCCGGAAGTGAGCATTCCCACCACTTCGACCGGCGACATCGCCTTTTTGCTGTTGCTCTTCTTCATGGTTTCCACGGTTTTCGTGCAGGAACGGGTTTTCTGGGTGAATAGGGACAGATTTCCCTTTGCCTCGGAAAACATAGAACGTGTATCCCGCAACGAATCCGCGACCATATATATCACGCGTAAGGAGGATATCCTGATCGACGACTTTCCTCGCTCGGTGGAAGATGATTCCATTGTTACCACGATGAAAGCCAAAGCCCGGGAGATCCCTACCCTGCAGGTATGTTTCAGAACGGACAGAGACACCCGCTATCAGGCTGTGCGTGATGTAATGATGCGCCTTCAGGACGCTGACACCCGCAACGTTGTCTTTGAAGTGCAAAGAAAGCTATAAGAGGTGAAATATGGCTGCCAAGATAATTGACTGGAAAGACCACGCCAACGCCCAGTTCAGCAAAGCGCTGGCCTTGGCCATAACCCTTATACTGTTCGGCTTCCTGGTTATGCCAAGGATGGAATCGCAACAAAGCAAAGAAGAATCCGCGCTGGCTGAAATGGCCGAAGCGCCGCCGGACCAGCGCGAAAAAGAAGAGGACGTGCAGGAACAGGAGATAGAGATCAGCATCCCCGTGTTCAGTGAAGAACTGGCCACTGAAGACACTCCGGAACTGGCTGAACAAAGAGCCCAGGCCTTGCAGATCTTTGGAGACTACCAGGCCACCACCAGCACTACCCTGCAAGTCGATGAAGACGAAATGCCTCCCGGCTTCGAGCCTTATGAAGATGCCCCCGTTCCCATCAGTAGCATCAATCCTGCCTATCCCGCCTTTGCCAAAAAGGCCGGTGTGCAGGGAACAGTGGTGTTGGAAGTGGAGGTTTACAAAGACGGCCGGGTGGGCAATGTGGAAGTTCGGAAATCGGTTCAGTCCGGAGCCGGTGGATTGGATGAAGCGGCGATTGCCGCCGTCAAAGCCGCCCGCTTCCAGCCTGGCAAGATGAACGGAAACCCAGTGAACACCCTGGTTATTCTGGACGTTGAGTTCAAATTAAATTAAGATATATTGGGAGTATTGCATGAAGTTTAACAAATTATTGTTCTGCTTGATACTCGCGTTGCTGTTCTCCGGAACTGCTTTCGCGGCAATGGCGGAATCTTCATCAGGGTCCAAGAAACTTGACCTTTCCCTATACCATAATGTGGGTAACATTTGGCTGCGGGTGAGTAACTACGGTTTCTTCGGCTCCGGAGACGACGTGGTGCCTCAATACCCGTCGCTGGAGTATCCTGGTGGCAGCGGTATCGATTACCTCTACCAGGGCGCGCTCTGGTTCGGGGCCAAGAAATACCGCCGCGACGACGCCGGCCGCAAGCTCTACTGGAAAGCGCTCAATCCCAGCGCCGACAGCACCGCCACAGTCGCGGAAGGCACCCCTGACTGGCAGCCCTGGATGAAACCGGTGGTGGACACTCTGGTCACGGTTGGCTTTGACGGTGACTTGGACCTCTACGAATTCCTGCCCGCCTACAATCCTCTGGTGGCCGGAAATGCGGATGCCGTGGACATGTACAACGCCTACAATGCCCTGGATGGAATCGCGACCGCCAGTACCCGCTATCAGAAGCGGGGTGTGGATGACGATGGAGACGGCATCATCGACGAGGACTTTGTTGGCTACACTTTCCCGTTGAGAGCCGCGCACGAATTGCCCGTCCAGTTCCAGTCCTTCGGCGGACAGTACATCGCCGACACCAACAACTATAACATCATCAATGAAGGAACCAATTCCGAAATCTGGTTTCCTTTGGGCTTCATGGAGTTGTCCGACACCTCTCATCCCACCTATGACTTTTCCAATCCTTATGACGACGACGGAGACGGCCAGGTGGATGAAGACGGGGCTCCTGTTTCCGAGCAGGACTTCATCTCCTACTATTACGATTATTGCCCCCTTGGCACAGTTGGAGACAGGGACCTGGGTCGGTCCAGAAGCCGCAACCGCCATTATCCGCTGAACGTGCGCGTTCGCCAGATGTCCTACCAGTGGAGTTATGACTACATCAAGAACATGGTGTATGTGGAATTCAACATTACCAATATGAATATCGCCACCCAGGACACCCTGTTTGACTGCGCCATGGGTATTTACATGGATTGCGACGTTGGTCCCCAGAGCATGGGCCCCGAGAAAGCCGCGGACGATAAATCCGGATATGTGAAAGGTACGGGCTACGAATTTGCCTACACCTATGATGCCGATGGCGACGGCGGCCTGACAACCGGTCGCGTTGGCGCCCGTGTTTGCACCCCGGACCCCGAACAGCTTCAATTCCATTGCTGGTACTGGAAAGTGGGGGACGGCCCGGACGACTTCAACCCCTACAGTTGGAACTTCTCACCGCGGCGCACGGCCAATGAAAAATACTGGCTGCTGACGGGTAGAAATCCCGATGAATCAAAATATACAGCCCTCCGCCCCGAGCAGATCGACGTGATGGAATGGGAACAGCCCACTCCCAATGACACCCGGTTTCTGTTCGCTTTCTACGGTGACCAGGAAGGCATGACCGACCCATCCGAAAGCTCCTGGAACCTGCCTCCCGGCAAGACCATGAAGATCGTGATCGCTGTATTCCCCGGTGAAAATCAGGAAGACCTCAAAGCCTCAGCGCAGTGGGCCAAAGAAATTTACGACAGAGCGCAAACCCTCACCACCGTGGTATTGCCAGACACGTTCCCTCATTACAATCCTCCCGAACCCCCGGAGATTCCCAAGCTCTTTGCGGAAATGGCCGACAACGGCAACCGCATAGACCTCTACTGGGACAACCGCAGTGAATTCTCCTATGACACCAAGACCGTTTCCAGTGGAAAGATCGGTTGGCAGAACCCCACCAGCCCCAATCTGATCCCCGGCTTGGATTCTGACCCATACGCTGTTGACTGGAGTGACTATCCCGAAGAATTCCAGCCCCCGGCTTTATCCGATTCCCTCGCGTTCAACATGAACGCCACTGTCAATCCGTTCACAGGCCATAGGCTACGCCACGATTTCCAGGGATATGCCACCTGGGGCCGAAGCGGCAGCGGATCACGGGAAGACTGGATCTTGATGGAGCGCTGGGATAAGATCGAAACTCCGCAGGATTTGCTGGATTACCAAGTGAACTTCTCGCATCCAGCCGATTCACTGCATTGGAATTACGGTGGTTATCTGGGAATAGACAAAGGCCTTCCCAACCGGAACGCCTGGACTAAGACCGAAGATTACAGCCTTTATACCGCTTTCGATCAAAACTACCTATACACCAGCAATCCCGACGATCTCTTCTGGGGTTGGCCCATCTACGATCCCCACAAGGAGTGGAGCGTGGAAACCAAAGCCCAGGCTGAGGCCATCGCGGAGGAATATGACGGATGTCCGGATTTCGTGATCAAAGCCATGCAGGCACGCATTTTCAAACATCCCGAAATGCGGCCTGAAATCTTTGACGAACTCTACGACTCCAAGATGATACCGCTTCCAGGGCATGGTGGACAGGTCAATATCAACGTAAATAATCCGGATGATCCGGAATACACTGATCGCATGGCAAAATTGAAAACCCAGCGGCTGGCCCGCAGGTATTACCACTCCGCCATTATGTATCCCCGCAAAGGTGTTGAATACTACATTGCCGTAACAGCCTTCGACCGCGGCATTCCTGAAAACGACCTTAACTACCTTGAAACCGGACGCGACGCCGATGCCAACATGAAGATCTTCTTCCCCGGCACCCTTGCCCAGGAATCCATGGATAATATCTATGTGGTGCCAAATCCCTACATCGGCAGAAGCACCTTCGACGGCCGACGCGACAATGATGAAAAAGGCGACAAAAGCCGCCGTCTCTGGTTCATAAACTTGCCTCAGGAGTGCAAGATCCGCATCTACACCCTGGCTGGCGACCTCGTTCAGGAACTGGATCACAACGGCGCATACCAGGCTGACATCATCACGGTTTCCAAAGCCGCGACCAAAGGCATCTCCGCCAGCGGCATGCACGATTGGAACCTGCTCACCAAGCACAATCAGATCATTGCGCCCGGAGTGTATCTGTACTCCGTACAAAATAAAGCCGACAACAAGATCAAGGTCGGCAAGTTCGTCATCATCAAATAGGGGAGGAACAGTGAAAAAACAAACCCTACTGATCATCGTGCTGGCTCTGATGCTGTTGCCCGGCCTGCTTTCCGCCAAGCCCTTCGGCAAAGTGGGAACGGCCGCCCTGCAATTCCTCAAACTGGGTGTGGACGCCCGCGCAATCGGCATGGGCGAAGCCTACACCGCGGTTACAGACGACGTTTCCTCTGTTTACTGGAACCCCGCCGGACTTGCCCCTGCCTTCGAAAACCAGGTGCTGGCCTCTCATACGAACTGGCCTGCCGGCATCATGCATGATTTCGTGGCAGGCACCTATACCAACGGCCCCTCCACCTTCGCTGCCTACGGTTCCGTGCTGCACATGGACAAGATGGACATCACCGACGAGGAGACATTTAGCCCCACCGGTGAGCAATTCACCAACAGCAGCCTGGCTTTCGGGCTCAACTACGCCCAGCAGTTCACCAACAAGTTTTCCGCGGGCATCGGTGTTAAGTACCTGCGAGAAAACCTCTACACCTTCTCGGTGAACAGCTATGCCTTCGATATCGGCTCCATCTACAATACCGGATTCAGAAACATCAAGATCGGCATGGCCCTCCGAAATTTCGGGCCAGACATCCGCTATTTGGTGGACGACGATGAAGACGGCGCCATCGATGAGGATCCTTTTGACCTCTTCGATAATGACGGTGACGGCTTGATTGACGAAGACGGACCGGAACTCGATTCCAAAATCCCCATGAGCTTCTCTCTGGGAATCTGCGGAGACATCATGCGAACCGAAACTTCCCACTGGATCGTTTCGGCTCAGCTCGACAACGTCGTCGACCGCATGGAAACCTGGAACATCGGCACGGAATACAAGATGGGCAATCTCTATCTCCGTGGCGGCTACCAGATCAACTACGATGCCAACGGCTTCAGCGCCGGGGTCGGATATCAGATCCCCACCCGCTTTGCCATCATCAATATCGACTATGCCTACACGGATATGGGCGCACTGGCTGAAACCTTCCTCAAAAGCGCTCACAGACTGTCGATAAAATTCCGCTACTAAACAAATGACTCGATAAATAATGGAGGTAAGAATGAAAAAAACCTTATTGGTCATATTAACGCTTGGCTTCATGCTCTCCTTTGCTTTTGCAAAGGAAATGCAGCCCGCTACCAACCTGAAGGAAATGCCGGTTCTCATGGAGGACAAAGTCCCTGTGGATCCCAGTACCGTGTATCCCGTTGTGCAAACCCGCACTGCTCCGGAGTACACCTTCACCAAGCTGCCCACCGCGATCATCACCAACTACTACGACTACATGATCGGTAGTTACAACGGCCTGCCGCTGCGTAACATCCCTGATACCGCCGGCGGCGGATATTTCATGAGCTATCACGGCCGGCGCCAGCCCACCAGCACCCGCCGCTCTTTTTATACCTATATCGATGCCAACGGCGATGTGGTGAACAACAACGAAATCACCAGTGTGCAGAATCACGAAGGTTACTGCACCACGGCAGTCGATCCCATATCCGGAAAACCATTCTATGCCTGGCACTGCGACAAGGACGCGGATGCCGAATACGAAGTTGAAGTAGCCACCGACGCTTTCATCGCAGGCATCTCAGGCCTTTTTAACGATACCCAGATCGCCATCGACAACCCCACCACCATAACTTCCCCCAGCGGAATTACCACCAACACCAATGAGTTCATCTGGCCCACCGCGCAGATCGGACCCTCACCTGTTGCCGGCAAGAGAAGGGTGTATATGGCTACCAGGAACTCCGTCACTGGAACTTACGGCCCCTCGGAAAACCTGATGATCGCCTATGCCGATTTCGACGGCGACGACATTGAGAACGGCGTGCCCCTTACCTGGAACCATGTCACCATCCCCGAGATGAACCAATGGAACGTGGACGCCCAGTGGCGCCGTCCCTTCCACAGCCTCACCACCGACAACGCCGGCAATGTCTATTATGCCGGTTACCATTTCGCCACTGAATCCGACGGCTCCACCAACATCCGCGAAGCCGATATCGATGTCTTCGTCTGCCCGAACTACGGCCAGGGAGAATGGACCCGCATCAGCGACTACAGCTGGATCCCTTCCTGGAACCCCCCCGGACAGCAGGGTAGCAACAACGGTTATTTTGTGGACGAAAACAGCATCGGTTATCCCGACTCCGTTCTCGTCTGGGCCATCGCCAACTCCTCCCACCTCAATGCCAGCCTGGACAATCTTGGCCGCATCCACGTTTTGGGCACTTGGGCCCAGTCCACCAAAGATGGTGGATACTGGCTGGATTTCCAAGTCGTGAAGGAATTCGTTTTCGACCCTGCCACCCAGGAATTCTCAGTTAAAGATGTGTATCCGCAGAAGAACCCCGCAGACACATTCAACCAGTGCTTTGTGCCTTGGGATATGGAAGCGCCCTGGGGTACCCCGGAATACTTCCAGGCTGACGACGGCAATTACTATCTGACCATCGCTGCCGCCGGCGGCGGGCATCCAGGCCTCAAATGGCCCTTCCCCCACTGGGATACAACCGCCCACGGCGATGCCATGATCTTCCACTACAACAACACCAAGATCACCGATGCCAATGACAATGGCATGATGGCCGCGGTCTGGCAGGATTGCCAGCGTGCCCGTTGGTTTAACTATGAATCCGCCACTGATTTCTCCACCTATGCAAACACTCCCGAGCTCTATATTTCGGTGTCTCCGGACAACGGCATCACCTGGAGCGAGCCTATCATTCTCAACAATGTCGAAACACCCCAGTTCTCCGGGATCAAGCCCATGTGGGTTTATCCTGCTGACAAGGTGCTCTTCGTCGGCATGCAAGGCGAGCACAAGGTTGGAAAACTTGGCTTTATGTTCTATAATGACTTCACTTGGGGCTCCAATGCCATCACTCCTTCCTACCATAACACCCCGGACGGCGGTGAAGTGATGTTCATGGAACTGCAGATTGTCTTCCCGGTCGGCTCTGCCGATGGAGAAAACACCGCCCCTGCCATCACCCGCATGCTGCATCAGAACTACCCCAACCCCTTCAATCCGGAAACAACCATCAGTTTCGACCTGCCGAAGTCCGGCCATGCCAACCTTTCCGTGTACAACGTGAAAGGCCAGCTGGTCAAGACCCTCGCGGACGAAAACCTGAATTTCGGCAAGCATAGCTTCGTCTGGAACGGCACCGACAATGACGGTCGCAACGTCTCCAGCGGCATCTATTTCTACCGCCTCACTGCCAACGGCAGCGTCGAGGCCAATAAAATGATGCTGATGAAGTAATACTTCGCCAGATACACCGATTCAATAGCCCGGGTGCCTGCACCCGGGTTTTTTTGTGCCTATTATTTCTTGTTGCGGATTTTCTGCTTGACAATTATGCGCAGCTTGAATATAATATATATGTCGGTTTTTGGTTTCGTTTTGGCAGGCAGGCAGGCCAATGGCCGATAGTATTTCGTACCGTGTGAAGAGGTTCCGTCCCAGCAGAGGCGAAGCCGACTATTTGAACCCAACAACTAAGGATATGGAGAAAACCATGAAACGCATTTGTTTGTTCATGATGATCCTGGTTCTCCTGCCAGCCTTAGCGTTGGCTGAGACCATGGTCCCCGGACCGCACCTGAAACCGCTGCCCAGCTCCAAGGGCATGAGGATGCCCGCGCAGCGAGATATGCCAAGCTATACCTTTACAAAAGAGCCCACCGCCATCATCACCAATTATTACGACTACATGATAGGCAGCTACAACGGCCTGCCGCTGCGTGTCATCCCTGATGCCGCCGGCGGCGGATATTTCATGAGTTATCATGGACGCCGCCAGGCCAACAGTACCCGTCGGGTTTTCTACGCCTACATCAACCACGATGACCAAGGCGTGTTGAGTGTGATTAACAACAACGAAATCACCAGCGTGCAGAATCACGAAGGTTACTGCACCACGGCTGTCGATCCCGTGTCCGGAAAGCCATTCTACGCCTGGCACTGCAACAAGGACACTGATGCCGAAAACGAAGTTGAAGTAGCTTCCGACGCTTTCATGGCAGGCATCTCGGGCCTTTTCAATATCCAAGTGGCCATCGACAACCCCATCACTATCACTTCACCCAGCGGAGTCACCACCGAAAACAACGAGTTCATCTGGCCCACCGCGCAAATCGGACCCTCGCCGGTTGCCGGCAAGAGAAGGGTGTACCTGGCAACCAGGAACTATGTCACTGGAACTCAAGGCCCCTCGGAAAACCTGATGATCGCCTATACCGATTTCGATGGTATCGATATCGAGACCAACGTGCCCCTTACCTGGAACCATGTCACTATCCCCGAAATGAACCAATGGAACGTGGACGCCCAGTGGCGCCGTCCCTTCCACAGCCTCACCACCGACAACGCCGGCAACGTCTATTATGCCGGTTACCACTTCGCCGTTGATTCTGATGGCGAGACCAACATCCGCGAACCCGATCTGGATGTCTTCATCTGCCCGAACTACGGACAGGGTGAATGGACCCGCATCAGCGACTACAGTTGGATACCTTCCTGCAACCCCCCTTTACAGCAGGGTGGCAACGAAGGTCTTTTCGTGAACGAAGACAGTATCCCCTATCCCGACTCCGTTCTCGTCTGGGCCATTGCCAACTCCTCCCACCTCAATGCCAGTCTGGACAATCTTGGCCGCATCCACGTTTTGGGCATTTGGACCCAGTCCACCAAAGACGGCATATACTGGCCAAGATTCCAGGTCATCAAGGAATTCGTTTTCGACCCCGCAACCCAGGAATTTACAGTTAAAGACGTGTTTCCTCAGAAGCACCCCGATGACACATTCAACCCGTGCTTTGTGCCCTGGGATATGGAAGCGCCCTGGGGCACCCCGGAATACTTCCAGGCTGATGACGGCAATTACTACCTGACTGTAGCTGCCGCCGGCGGCGGGCATCCCGGCCTCAAATGGCCCTTCCCCCACTGGGATCAATCCGCCCACGGCGAACTCATGTTCTTCCACTACAACAACGTCAAGATCACAAATGCCAACGACAAAGGCATGATGGCCGCGGTCTGGCAGGATTCCCAACGTGCCCGTTGGTTTAACGCTGATTCCGACACCGATTACGCCGCCTTTGCCAACACTCCCGAGATCTTCATTGCGGTATCTCCGGACAACGGCATCACCTGGAGCGAGCCCATCATTCTCAACAATGTCGAAACACCCCAGTTCTCCGGGATCAAACCCATGTGGGTCTATCCCGCGGACCAAGTGATCTTCACCCGCATGCAAGACCAGCACAAGGTTGGAAAACTTGGCTTTATGTTCTACAATGACTTCACTTGGGGCTCCAATGCCATCACTCCTGCCTACCATAACACCCCGGACGGCGGTGAAGTGATGTTCATGGAGCTCGAGATCGTTTTCCCAATCGGCTCTGCCGATGGCGAAAACACCGCCCCTGCCATCACCCGCATGCTGCATCAGAACTACCCCAACCCCTTCAATCCGGAAACAACCATCGGTTTCGACATGCCGAAGTCCGGCCATGCCAACCTTTCCGTGTACAACGTTAAGGGCCAGCTGGTCAAAACCATCACGGACGGAAACCTGGAGTTCGGCAAGCATAGCTTCGTCTGGAACGGCACCGACAACGACGGTCGCAACGTCTCCAGCGGCATCTATTTCTACCGCCTCACCGCCAACGGCAACGTGGAGACCAAAAAAATGATGCTGATGAAGTAAAACTTGGCAAGATACACTGATTCAATTGCCCGGGTGCCCGCACCCGGGTTTTTTTCTCCTATCATTTCTGTCCGTGGATTTTCTGCTTGACAATTATTCGCAGCCTAAAAGACATTACTTTCATCGGTTAATGGTTCTTCTTGACAGACAGGCCAATGGCCGGTAGCGTTGTTCGCACTTTTGATAAGGTTTCGCCCTCTTCGGGGCAAAGCTGTTTAATTTGAACCAAACAACTAAGGATATGGAGAAAACCATGAAACGCATTTGTTTATTCATGATGGTCCTGGCCCTTCTGCCAGCCCTGGTGCTGGCTGAGACCATGGTCCCCGGACCGCAACTGAAACCGCTGCCCAGCCCCAAGGGCATTAGGATGCCCGCGCAGCGAGATGTGCCAAGCTATACCTTCACAAAAAATCCCACCGCCATCATCACCAATTACTATGATTACATGATCGGCAGCTACAATGAGCTTCCCCTGTTAGTGATCCCGGACGCGGCAGGGGGCGGATATTTCATGACCTATCATGGACGCCGCCAGGCCAACAGCACCCGCCGCGTGTTTTATGCCTACCTGGACCCTGCCGGCAATGTGATCAACAACAACGAAATCACCAGTGTGCAAAACCATGAAGGTTTCCCCGGTGTAGCGGTCGATCCGGTTTCCGGAAAGCCCCTCTACGCCTGGCATGCCAATGCCGACTCTGATGCCGAGAACGAAACCGAGTTCACTTCGGACGCCTTCATCGCAGGCATCTCAGGCCTTTTCAACGATATCTGCCTCGTTGCAGACGCACCCACCACCATCACCCCGCCCAATGGAACAGCCACCACCGACAACGAATTCATCTGGCCCTGCATAGTGATCGGTCCCTCGCCAGTAGATGGAAAACGCCGCGTTTATGTTGGCATGCGCAACAAGATCTCACACGCCATGAACGGCAACCCCAGCGAAAACATGTACATTGCCTATGCCGATTTCAATGGTGACGATATAGAGATGGGCACCCCAATGAACTGGACACACACCTCCATTCCTGAGCAGGATGCTTGGAACCACGACACGGTTGAATTCCGCCGCCCGGCAGGCACTCTCGCCGTGGACAATGCCGGAAACCTCTACTGGGCTGGACACCATGTCGCCTATGACGCCGCGGACAACCACCTGGACGAAGCAGACATGGACGTCTTTGTCTGTCCGAATTACGGCCAGGGCACCTGGACCCGCTACAGCGGATTCGGCAACATCCCCTCCATCAATCCCAACGGCGCCCCCAATGACACCACTGGCTATTACACCAATCCTGACGCCGGCGATATCCCCTATGGTGACAACGGCGAATTGTACTGGGGAATTTACAACTCCGGCCATGTCAACGCCACCATAGGCCCTGATGGCAAGCTGCACGTTCCCAGCCTCTGGGGCCTGCATGCCTACAGCGGTTACTACTATCCCGCCCTGCAGTTCGTAAAAGAATTCGTCTTTGACATCAACACGCACGAATTCATGATCCGCGACATCTTTCCCCAGCAGGATCCCAACGATGATTTCAACGGCACTTTCACCCCCTGGGACTTGGAAGCGCCCTGGGGTGAAGTTGACCAATACGGCGATGACGGAGCAGGCGGATTCTATCCGATGATGTTCTCTGACTGGCCTTTCCCCCACTGGGATACATCTGCCCACAACGACGCGATGATGTTCCACTACAATGGTGTGAAAGTCTCCGAGCCCAACGATCAGGGCATGATGGTTTGCATCTGGCAGGATTCCCAACGCGCCCGGATGTACAATTACTACTCCGATACCGAT
Source organism: Candidatus Cloacimonadota bacterium (assembly GCA_012516855.1). Lineage (NCBI taxonomy): Bacteria > Pseudomonadati > Candidatus Cloacimonadota > Candidatus Cloacimonadota bacterium. Next base: position 47,736 of record JAAYWB010000060.1, on the reverse strand, counting down.
TATATCAACTTCGCCCAGACCCCCGAAATCTACATTTCAGTTACCCCTGACAATGGCAACACCTGGAGCGAACCCATCATCCTGAACAATGTGGAAACCCCTCAACTGGCCGGCATCAAACCGATGTACGTTTATCCCGCGGACAAAGTGATCTACACCGGCATGCAAGGCCCGAATAAGGTTGGCAAGATCGGCGTGATGTTCTACAATGACTTCACTTGGGGCTCAAACGTGAATTCTCCCCCCTACCATAACACCCCGGACGGCGGCGAAGTGATGTTCATGGAACTCAAGATCGTTTTCCCGCTTGGTTCCGCTGCCGACGATCCTACCATGCCCTCCGTGACAAGGCTTCTGCTGCAAAACTATCCCAACCCCTTCAACCCTGAAACCACCATCAGTTTCGACATGCCGGCTTCCGGGCCCGCCCGCCTTGAGATCTACAACGTCAGAGGCCAGATGGTGAAAACCCTGGCTGAAGGCAACCATGAATTCGGCCGCCACAGCTATGTCTGGAACGGAACCGACAACGGCGGCAACAGCGTCTCCAGCGGCATCTACTTCTATCGCCTCACCACCAGCAGCCATAGCGAAAGCCGCAAAATGATGCTGATGAAATAAATCCAACCAACCGGAATTTGCCCGGTTCAAATATCCGGGGACGGCCATTTCGGCCGTCCCTTTTTTCTTGCTTTTCCAATGTCAGCTTCAGTGTCCGTTCATTGCGTACTTTCCGCGACCCGTCCTGTCTGTCACGCCCTTAGCGCTCGCTTCCATCCCACTCCCACGCCTCCCGACAAATACTCGCATCAAATGCGGGCATCGTGCGGGAGGCGCACCCGGCACAAATGATAGGGCCTTAACGGCCAGTCGGCGTCGCTTCGCTTTTTCGCGGGGATTGGTTTCTACTGCCCTCCGGGCTGTTTTCTGCATACACTTGGTTAAAATGGGGAAGAAAAGCGATTCAGCGACCGACAGCATTGTCCGCTACGCCAAATCTGGGGCGCAATTATTTGCTTGACTTGTATGGCCTTTGAATTGTAGTGGCGTCATCAATATGAACAGGTGACAGTGAATGACATTAAAGGATATCGTACAGCTCCTCGACGCGGAAGTGCTGACCCCCGAAGCCGATTTGGATGTGGAGGTGCCCTGCGCCTTCTCGTCCGACCTTATCAGCGACATACTTATGTGCACCAAAGAACCGACCCTGCTTTTGACCGGCCTTACCAACAACCAAGTCATCAGGCTTTCGGACATGATCGACATCGTGGGCATCGTGTTCGTGCGCGGCAAACGCCCCCTGGACGAAGTAATAGAGATGGCCAGGGAACGCAACCTGCCTCTATTCTGCAGCAACCTAACCATGTACCGTTCCAGCGGGTTGCTGTTCAATGCCGGACTGCGAAGCTGCAAAATCTGAGATGGCAGAATTCTGGCATATCCACGAAGGCTTTGAGGAAGCCGTGAAAAAACATTTCGCGGAGCCTCCCGAAGCCGACGTTTCCCTGGATTCGCTGATTCCGGAAAAGGATTTCAACAGCGCCGGAAAAGGTTCGGCAGATGTGAAAAACCTGCTCAAGCGCCTGGGCGTGAACCCGGAAATCCTGCGCCGGGTGGCCGTTGCGGCCTATGAAGCCGAAATCAACGTTGCGGCACACTCATCGGGCGGGGCGATGCTAAGCCACGTCTATCCGGACCTCATCCACATGATCTTCCAGGACAACGGGCCGGGGATTGGAAACATCGAACAGGCGATGGTTCCGGGCTATTCAACCGCGGACGACATGGTCCGGGAAATGGGATTCGGAGCTGGGCTGGGCCTGCCAAACATCAAAAAGAACACCGACGCGCTGCATATTAGTTCGGCAGCCGGCGACACCACAACGCTGGAGTTTTTGATCTTTTTCAGGCAAGATGGATAAAAAGGAAACACAATACTACCACGCGCTCCGGATACTGGAAGACAACTGTACCGGCTGCACCGCCTGCGTGAGGGTTTGCCCCACAGAGGCCATCCGGGTGCGCAACCGCAAGGCGCGAATCGACGCCAACCGCTGCGTTGACTGCGGCAGATGCCTGGAAACATGTGAGTTCCATGCAATCATCCCCCGCAGCGACCCCCTGGACATAATCCACAGGTTCAAGTATAAGGTGGCGGTGGTTTCCACCTCCTATTTCGGGCAGTTCACCGAAGACGTTTCCTATGAAGTGGCCAAGCAGGCCATCTACGAACTGGGCTTTGACGAAGTGCAGGAAGAGGCTATGGTCACGGAATTCATGATCGGCATGATCCGCGACTACATCCGCCACAAACGGAACACGCGGCCGATCCTGAGCAGCAATTGCCCCACCGTGGTGCGGCTAATCCAGCTCAAATACCCCTCGCTGCTGCCAAACCTCTTCCACCTCGAAGCCCCGATGAGCATCCTCACCAGTTACCTGCGCGACAGGATCAAGGCGGAAACCGGCCTGGCAGAAGAGGATATCGGAATTTTCCTCATCGTGCCCTGCCCCGCCCACGTGACCGCCGTGCACCAGCCGGAGGGAGCCTACAAACACCTTCAGGACGGCGCCTTCTCCATCGGCATGATTTACGGCAGGGTGCACGAACACATCAAAAAACTGCAAAATCATCCGCCCCGGATACAAACTTTTCCCAAAGGCCTCACCTGGGCGCTTTCCGGCGTGCAGGCCGATCTGGTTGACTGCGAGGACATCAGGGCGCTTTCCGTGAACGGCGTGGACAACGTGATGGAAATCCTTTCCCGCGTGGAAGACCACTATCTGGACCAATACGACTACATCGTGCTCCGAAGCTGCACCAACGGCTGTGTGGGCGGTTCCTTCAACGTGGAAAACCCCTTCGTGGCGATGAGCCGCATCAAAAAGATGATAAAGGAAAGCACCAACAGCGAGGCAGACGTGCACGAGCTGGACAACCTTTACCGCGCCGGGGAATTCGACGTGGTGCCCCTGACCCCGCGCTCCATCATGGAACTGGACAAAGACATCAAGACAGCCATCTTTAAGATGAAGAGAATAAATGAGATACTCACCTCCCTGCCAGGCCTGAACTGCAGCGCCTGCGGCTCGCCTACCTGCTACGCACTGGCAGAGGACATCGTGCAGGGCAAAGCCACCATCGACGACTGCGTGGTGCTGCTCAAGCGCCACTCCAAAGAAGAAGAACAGGAATGACACAGGATACAGAGATGACGATAACACTGGCAGATTTAATGACCGCCATCGAAGGCACCAACCACACCCCCCAAGTCGACCCCGAACAGGTTTCCCTGAGCGGCGGCTACGTTTGCGATATGCTCAGCGACGTTATGGGCTCCGCCCGGGAAGGCCAGGCCTGGATAACCATCATGAAGCACCTGAACACCGTGGCCGTGGCTTCGCTCACCGGAATTCCGGCGATAGTTTTCGCCAAAGGCAACACCCCGGACGAGATGGTGGTGGAAAAAGCCGCCAGCGAGGGAATCTGTCTGGTATCCAGCCCGCTGGACACCTTCAGCCTGGCGGGAATCCTTTACGGGATGCTGCATCAGTTGATCTAGCCGATGCGATGGTTCAAGGCGGACCTGCACATCCATTCCGTGCTTTCACCCTGCGGGGGCCTGGAAATGTCGCCCCGGGAAGTCGTTGCGCGGGCCAAGAGTTGCGGGATTGACTGGATGGCCATCACGGACCACAATTCCCTTGCCAACTGCCCTGCTTATTCCGCCGTCGCAGAAAGGGAGGGGCTGGCTTTCACCTGGGGCGTGGAAATGCAGACCGCCGAGGAAATCCATTTGCTGGTCTATTTTGACGACCCGGCGGCGGCCAAATCCTTTGGCGGCGAGCTTTATGCCTCGCTGTTGCCGCTGGACAACGACCCGGAATTTTTTGGTGATCAAGTTATCATTGACGAAAATGAGAACATTTTAGGAATGGAACTTAGAGCGCTGATGAATTCCTCCATTTGGGACCTCAGCACCGCTGTCGAAGTGGCCCGAAACCATGGAGGATACTGCGTTCCGGCCCATGTGGACGCCACGGTCAACAGCCTTATCGGACAACTGGGTTTTTTGCCCGCGGAGCCTCATTTCGAGCTCCTCGGCCTCTCAGCCAAAGCGGACCTAGCGCGTTTGCTCAGCAGCCATCCGGAACTTGCCGGGAAAAGCTGGCTGCGCAGTTCAGACGCGCATTACCTGGCCGATATGGGCTCTGGCTTCAGCCGGGTTCTGGCAGGGGCTCCCAAGGTGGAAGAGCTTGCCAAGGCGGCGTTGGGCCTTGATGACAGGATGATTTTAGTATAAAAAATAAAACAGGAGGAGTTAATGACTCCCGCTACACAGCAAGACAATCCGCTGTATGACCGGCTGAGAGCCGTCATCGCAGCCAGCCGCGGCCTGCGCAATCCCCTCATCGAGGTTCTGCGCCAGGCTCAGGAGATTTTTGGCTACCTGCCCGTTGAAGTGCAGGAATTCATCTCCCGGGAAATGAACATCCCGGCCAACAAGATCTACGGAGTGGTGACGTTCTACAACTTCTTCACCATGATCCCTCGGGGCAAATACACCCTGAACCTGTGCATGGGCACGGCCTGCTTTGTGAAAGGCGCGCCCCGCCTGGCCCGGATGATCGAAGAGGAACTGGGCGTTAAAATGGGCGAGACGACAGCCGACCTGCGCTTCACCGTGAGCGCGGTTCGCTGCGTTGGAGCCTGCTCGCTGGCTCCGGTCTTCGTGATCGGTGAAGAAACCTACGGCCGGGTGGACACTCGGGAAAAGGTGTCCGAAATACTCAAAAAATATCAATAGGCCGGCGTGATGCAAGACATTTCCCTGCATCTGCTGGACATCATCGAAAACAGCGTCCGGGCCAAGGCCAGAAACGTGAAGATCCGCGTCATCAAAGATGTGGGCGAAAACCTTCTCCGGCTTATCGTTGAGGACGACGGCTCGGGGATGGACAGCGAGACCCTGGCCATGGCCCAAAACCCTTTTTACACCAGCAAGGCGCAGCGAGAAAAGAAAGTGGGGCTGGGCATCCCGCTGTTCAAGCAGAACGCGGAACTCAGCAACGGCTCTTTCAACATGAGCAGCCAGCCCGGCTTCGGAACCGTGCTAACGGTGGATTTCGGGCTCAACCACATCGACCGCATGCCCCTGGGCAATCTCAAAGCCACTTTGCTGGGAGCGATAGTCGGCCATCCGGAAGTGGATTTCCAAATCATCCTCATCAACCACGACGGCGGCAAGGAAAACTCCTTCCACTTTGAAACTGCCGCCATCAAAGAGGAATTGGGCGATATTCCGCTCACCTATCCGGACGTGATTGAGTACATCGACCAATCTTTAAATGAAGGAATACAAAATACAAACATGGAGAATGTCTGATGAAAACACTTGCAGACCTGAAAAAAATCCGTGAAAAAGCCCAGGAAGAGATGAAGCTTCGTGGCGGCAACATGCGCGTCAAAATCGTGGTGGGGATGGGAACATCCGGCATCGCGATGGGCGCCCGTGAAGTCATGAAGACCTTTCTGGAAGAGATTTCCAACCGCAACCTCACCGACGTTTTGGTAACCCAGACCGGTGAAAAGGGCCTTTCCTCGATGGAACCGGTCGTTGACCTCATCGAAGAGGGCAAAGCCAAAGTCACCTATGGAAACATGAATCCGGACAAGGTGAGAAAGGTGGTCGTCGAGCACATCGTCAATGGCAGGGTTGTCTCCGATTACGTCGTTGCGACTGGCGACTGAGCTGGAGGTTGATCAATGTCTCTGAAAAGAATTGACCTGCTGATCTGCTGCGGCTCCGGCTGTGTGTCTGCAGGCGCTTTGAAAATCAAGGAACGGTTTCACGAAGTTCTGGCGGATAAAGGCATCGCCAACGAAGTGAACATCATCGAAACCGGCTGCATGGGCCCCTGCGACTACGGCCCTGTCATGGTGGTCTATCCCGAAGGCACCTTCTACAAACACGTGAAGGTGGAGGATGTGGAGGAGATCGTATCCGAACATTTTGTGAAAGGCCGTCCAGTCCAGCGCCTGATGCTTCAGGAAGAGGAAAGGCTGATCGCCGCCCAAAAGGAAGTGCCCTTTTACCAGAAGCAAGTCAAGGTCGCCCTTGCCAACTGCGGCTACATCGACCCCGAAAGCCTGGAAGAATACATCGCCACCGGCGGATACGAGGCTTTGGGAACCGTGCTCACCCAGATGAAGCCTGAAGAAGCCATCGAGGTGGTGAAAAAATCCGGCCTCCGCGGACGCGGCGGCGGCGGCTTCCCCACCCACATCAAGTGGAGACTGGTGCACGACATCAAAGCCGACCAGAAGTACATCATCTGCAACGGTGACGAGGGAGACCCCGGCGCCTTCATGGACCGCTCCCTACTGGAAGGCGACCCCCACCGCATCCTGGAAGGGATGATGCTGGGCGCCTATTCCATCGGAGCCTCCAAAGGCTTTTTCTACATCCGCGCGGAATATCCGCTAGCCATCAAACGCATCAAACAGGCAATCGCCCAGGCCAAGGAAGTTGGCCTGATGGGCGAAAACATCTTCGGCTCCGATTTCTCTTTCGACGCCGAAGTCCGCACAGGCGCCGGAGCCTTTGTCTGCGGAGAGGAAATGGCCCTAATCCATTCATTGGAAGGCGAGCGCGGAAACCCCACCCCCAAACCGCCCTACCCGGCAGTGAAGGGACTTTGGGAAAAGCCCACCGTGGTGAACAACGTGGAAACCATGGCCAACCTTCCCACCATCTTCCTCAAAGGCGCGGAATGGTTTTCCTCCATGGGAACCGAGACCAGCAAGGGCACCAAGGTCTTCGCCCTCACCGGCGACATCCAAAACACCGGTCTGGTGGAAGTTCCGATGGGAATCACCCTGCGTGAGATGATCTTTGACGTAGGCGGCGGAATGACCGACGGACACAAGTTCAAAGCCGTCCAGCTCGGAGGCCCTTCCGGAGGCTGCCTCACCGTCGAACACCTCGACGTGCCGGTGGACTATGAAAGCCTCAAGGAACGCGGCGCCATGATGGGTTCCGGCGGAGTCATCGTGATGAACGACCAGAAGTGCATGGTCAACGTGGCCAAGTTCTTCGTGGATTTTTGCGTGGACGAATCCTGCGGAAAATGTCCACCCTGCCGACTCGGCCTCAAGCAGATGTACAACATCCTGGACCGCATCACCAAAGGCCAGGGGAAGGAAAGCGACCTCGACGAACTGCTGCGCCTTGGCGAAACCATCAGCAAGCTCTCGCTCTGCGGGCTTGGCCAGACAGCGCCGAATCCCGTCCTTTCCACCCTCCGCTATTTCCGCGAAGAATATGAAGCCCATATCCGCGACAAATCCTGCCCCAACAAGGTCTGCACAGACCTCTTCCATTTCAGCATCGACAAAGACCGCTGCATCGGCTGCTCGCTCTGCTCACGCAAATGCCCGGCGACCTGCATCAGCGGTTCACGCGAGGAAAAATTCACCATCAACCAAGTGGATTGCGTTAAATGCGGGAACTGCCAGGATGTCTGTCCTGTAAAGGCCATCGACAGGATTCCCGGAATGCACCCCGAAGTGGTCAGGCACGCGGAAAACCTCGCCAAATCAGAAGAAGAATGACAAGGAGTACCCATGTACAAAGAGATTTGCACCAAATACACTCCTGACAAAGACAACCTGATCTGCATCCTGCACGAGATACAGGACACCCATCCCCAGCATTACATCTCCGAAGAGGCGGTGCAGACGGTGGCGGAATATCTGGATCTGCCGCCCAACCACATCTACGGCGTGCTGACCTTCTACACCATGTACAGCACCAAACCCCGGGGAAAGAACATCATCCGCCTCTGCGAATCGCCGCCCTGCTATATCAAAGGCAGCGAAAACATCCTCCGCAAGCTCAGGGAACTCCTCGGCGTCAAAACAGGCGAAACCACCAAAGACGGGGTTTTCACCCTGGAACTCTGCGCCTGCCTCGGAGTTTGCGGAAACGCTCCCGTAATGATGGTAAACAACGATGTTTACGGCGACCTCACCGAAGAACGGGTGGAGGAAATCATCGCCAGGATCAGAAGGGGGAACCAATGAAATTCTATCGCAGCCACATCCTTGTGGGCATAAATGAAACCTCGCTACTGGCCGGAGTGGAAAACTTCATCGTAGCCCTCCGCGCCGAACTGGCAAAATACAACCTCCAGGAAGAGATCAACATCCTCGAGACCGGCCCCCTGGGCTTTTTCGGCCGCGGGATTTGCCTCTCCGTCTATCCGGAAAACGTAAGTTACCAAGACATAAAGGCAGAGGACATCCCCGAACTCGTGGAAGAGCATTTCCTCAAGGGACGTCCCGTAACCCGGCTGATGCTGGACGCGACAGGGAAATTCACCCCCAAGCTCAACTACCAAAACCGCATCGTCCTCCGCAATTCCGGCATCATCGATCCTGAAAGCATCGACGAATACATCGGTGCCGGAGGCTACGAAGCCTGGGAAAAGGCCCTCGTCCGGATGCAGCCGATGGAAATCGTCAGCGAAGTGAGAAAATCCGGCCTCCAAGGCCGCGGCGGTGCCGGCTTCCCCACCGGCGTGAAGTGGAGCTTCACTGCCCCCATCGACGCGCCCCAGAAATACGTGGTGGTGAATGCCGACGAAGGCGAACCCGGAACCTTCAAGGACCGCCTGATTATGGAAGGCGACCCCCACCAGTTGCTGGAAGGTGTGATGATTTGCGCCCGCGCGGTGGGAGCCTCCAAAGCCTGGATCTACATCCGCGGCGAATACAAGCTCTGCATCGAGCGCCTCCAGAAAGCCATCGACCAGTGCCGCGAATACGGCATCATCGGAAAAAACATCTTCGACAGCGGATTTGACCTCGACATCGCCATAAAGATCGGCGCCGGGGCCTATGTTTGCGGAGAAGAGACCGCCCTCATCGAATCCCTGGAAGGGAACCGGGGCAACCCGCGCTGGAAACCCCCCTTCCCCGGAGTCGAAGGCCTCTGGAAATGCCCCACCGTGGTTAACAACGTGGAAACCCTGGCCAACGTACCCTTCATCATCAAGGAAGGCGCCGATGCTTTCAGGGCCCACGGCACCCAGGATTCCACAGGAACCAAGGTTTACACCATCCTCGGCGACGTCGCCCATCCAGGCCTCTGCGAAGTTGACATGGGCACCACCCTGCGCACCATCATCAACGATTATGCCGGCGGGATGAAAAAAGGCTTCCGCTTCAAGGCCGCCCTGGTTGGCGGCGCGGCAGGTGTTTTCCTGCCGGAACGGATGCTGGACGTGAACATGGACTATGCCAGCCTCAAGCATTACGCCGCCGTTCTCGGCTCTGGCGCCATCCTCGTGATGAACGAGCATCAGAGCATCGTGGACATGCTGTGGTCGATCCTGCGCTTCTTCCGCCACGAATCCTGCGGAAAATGCGCGCCCTGCCGCAACGGCTGCCAGCAGCTTTACAGGCTGATAACCAAAATCAAGAAGGGCGAAGGGACCATGGAGGATGTCGATCTCATGGTCACCATCTCCGAAACCATGTTCTCCACCAGCTTCTGCGCCCTTGGCCAATCCCCCGTGATGGTGATCCGGAGCGCGGTCGAATACTTCAAAGACGAATTCATAGCGATTACAAAAAAGTAAAATAAAGAGGATATGAAATGGCTAAAACAGTAAATATCTGGATAGATGACAAACATCTGGAAGTTCCGGATACGATGACAATCATCGAAGCCGCCGACAAACACGGGATTTATATCCCCAGGCTGTGTTACCATCCCGATTTGCCGCCCACGGCAAATTGCGGCGTCTGTGTGATTGAACTCTCCGGAAGCCCCGTTCCCAAGCGCGCCTGCTGCACTCCGGTGACCGAAGGGATGAAAATCATTACCAACTCCAAGAAGCTGCGCGCTTACCGCAAAACCCTGGTGGAAATGATCCTTTCCAACCACGACGTGGTTTGCCCCACCTGCGTGGCAAACAACAAATGCGAGCTCCAAACATTGGCAAACAACCTCGGCGTGGATCCCGAAGCCCTGCCAAGCATTCTGGTGAAAAAGCCTGTTGACGACAGCTCCCTCTCCATCGTCCGCGACGTGAACAAATGCATCGCCTGCGGACGCTGCATCAACGTCTGCAACGAAACCCAGACCGTCTATGCCCTCACCTTTGCCGACCGCGGAATCGATTCCCATATTGACACCGCCTTCAGCCTCGGCATGGCCAACAGCCCCTGCGTGAACTGCGGCCAGTGCACGGTCTATTGCCCCACCGGCGCCCTGCGCGAGCGCGGGGAGATTGACGAGGTTTGGGATGCCATCCTCGATCCCGAAAAACACGTGATCGTGCAGGAAGCCCCCTCCGTCCGCGTTTCCCTGGGTGAGGATTTCGGCCTGCCCCTTGGCTCCGTGACCCCCAAGAAAATGTATGCCGCCCTCCGCAAGATAGGCTTCGACAGCGTGATGGACACCAACTTCACCGCCGACCTCACCATCCTTGAGGAAGGCACCGAATGCGTAACCAAGCTCAAAGCCGGCGAAAAACGCCCTCTCATCACCTCCTGCTCACCAGGCTGGATCAAGTTCATGGAAACCTACTATCCCGACCTCGCGGATTGCGTTTCCACCGCCAAATCACCCATGAGCATGTTCGGCGTGCTGTCCAAAACCTACTACGCCCAGGAACACGGCATCGACCCCGCTAAAATTGTCTCTGTGGCCGTGATGCCCTGCACCGCGAAGAAATTCGAGGCCCGGCGCCCCGAACTCCGTGACTCCGGATTCCAGGATACCGACTATGTGCTCACCACCCGTGAACTTATTCGCATGATAAAGGAAGCGGGCATCGATTTCGCCAACCTCCCCGAAGAGGAGCCCGACGAAGGCATGAGCTACTATACCGGCGCCGGCACCATCTTTGGCGCCACCGGCGGCGTGATGGAGGCGGCTATCCGCTCCGCCTATTTCCTTGTCACCGGCACCGAGCTGGAAGACGTTGAAATCACCGCCGTGCGCGGTTTGGAAGGCGTGAAGGAAGCCGCGGTCGATGTTCCCGGCTTCGGCGAAATCCGCGTGGCGGTCGCCCACGGGCTTTCCAACGCCCGCAAGGTAATGGATCAAGTGCGCGAAGGCCTCGCCACCAAAGGCGAATCGCCCTGGCACTTCATCGAAATCATGGCCTGCCCCGGCGGCTGCGTCGGCGGCGGCGGACAGCCCTATGGCAACGACATCGCGTCCCGCGCCCGCAGGGGCCTCTCCCTCTATGAGGAAGACCGCAGCCTCCCTGTGCGTCAGTCCCACAAAAACCCCGAAGTCGTCAAAATCTATGAGCGCTTCCTCGGCGAACCCAACTCCCCCCTCGCCCTCAAGCTGCTCCACACCTACTACTTCAAACGCTCCGTCAGCAGCGGCCAGGTGGTCGAACAGGTCACCCAAAAGCACGAAGCCCACTGACGCAGCCAAATACAGGCAATATGAAAGGCGGGATCCACTCCCGCCTTTTTTAGGCTTGTGTTCAATCGGCCAACGTCTTGCACGTCATTCCAGGATTGACCCGGAATCCAGTGTACAAGGGGCTTACGCTCCTCTCGCAATCGTTATGTCGCCATACGGACTCGTTCAGTCCGGAAAATCATTCCGCCCAACGTTCTTCCACTGAGGCTGACGGAAAGCGGGGCCCTAAACGCTACCGCAGGACCATCACCCTGGCCGTCTGGCAGAAATCCGTGCCCCGGGCGCGAATCAGGTATATTCCGCTGTCCAAAGGCCGGCCTTCCCTGTCCAGCGCCTGCCAGCCAAGGTCGCGGTTTATAGCGTCCACAGCGCGGCTTTCCTCTTTGATTAGTTGTCCCCGGGTGTTGTAGGTGCTCAGGGTTACCGGGCCGGATAGCTTGCCGGGCAGGCTCAGAGTCGCCTTTTCCCTCGCCGGGTTGGGCCAGGCCCGCAGGGTTTCGGTCACCTGAGGCACGCCGTCATCCGCTGCGGTGTCCGAAGTGTGGGCGAAATGGAAATCATAGCTGGGAATGCCGTCCCCATCTATAATTACAATTCTTGTCAGCAACCCCTCCGCGCTGAAGGTGCAACAATATTCGGCGGTGACTTCTCCTGTTTCGGTATCCACCTCGATGTTTAAGCTCCAAGTCTCCGGATTGTACCACACGCCCTGGGCATTGGCTGTTTGCTCTGTCACTTGGGAGATGATCCAGCCGTCATTGAGATAGGGAACGCGAATGGTCACTAAATTGAGGATGTAGTCGGGCAGTTGGTGGTTGTGTTTTTCGAATTGGTAACCGGGGGGAAGCTGCTCACCGGAATAGATATACTGCCGGCGGCGGTGATTCACCCAGTTGAGTGAATCGGCGGAGCTGAGGGTGAGTTCCTCCACCCGGCGCCCCAGGCTGTCGAGGGTGCAAACGCAGTCCAACCACTCAACGGTTTGGTTCTGGCGCGCTTTTTTTATCACGGTACGGGTCAGCTTCATATCGGCGTTGTAGCTGTGCCAGGCGTGGTAGTGGTTGGAGTAGTAATCGTACCAGTCATCCTCGTGGCAATAGCCCTGATAATCCATCTTGCGGGTCCGGGTGAAGTCGATGTTCGATTGCAGGGTCAGGGGGCTGGTGATGACGTAATACTCCGGGTACAGGGTCAGTTCGCCGTCAAAATCCTCAACTTCATAATATTCGCTGGGGGGAAAGTCGTACATCCAGCCCCGGTGGAGGTGGCCGATTTGGGTAATCAGCAGAGTGTTGCCCGGGGCTTGTGTGTAGGTGTAACAATCCACCGACCACCAGTCCGGACCGCCGAATCCTCCGCCCGAAGCATGGCGGTCAATGCCACTCAGGTAGTAGGTCTGGGGATAATCCTGCCCTGCCAGCAATGCCGGCAGCAGCAGCGCCAGCAGCAACAGGCTGTGTCCAAAATATGCCTTCATCGTTCCTCCCCGCCGGATGTCCCGCTTCCAGGCCAGAGTTCATCGCTCGGTGGCATCCCGGCTTGTTGGCATCATTTTCTCAGTAATATAATTATATGCAAACACCATTCCATCCGCCCGGCAAATGTCAGACCAAGCCTCCTTAACGCCCGGAAAGTTGCCTCTTGCCCGCCTCCCGGAAGATACCCGCATCCGGTGCGGGCATTATGCGAGAGGCTGCCCGAACCCGAATCAGGGGGCGCTAACGGGGAGCAGGGAAAAGGCTCGTGGCCTTGTTAGGGAGCGGCTTTACCTTGTGTAAATCATTTGGCCTGCATTATCCTACGGCTGGAAGAGCCTTCCGGAGTTGTCAGCCGGAGCAGGTATATCCCGCTGGAAACTGGTCGCAGGTCGTCATCGCGGCCGTCCCAAATATGATGGCTTTCGCCCCTGTCCAGTTTGCCAGAGAAAATCCGCGCCACTTTCTGACCCCTGAGGTTGAAAACATCCAGGTTCGCCTCCTGCGGGACCCCGGTTTTGATTTCGATTTGGCAGGATGACCTGAAGGGGTTGGGGAAGGCGGTGATTCCCGCCAAAGCTGGCGGGTCTTCTTCATCCGGGGTTGAGAGGCCAAGTTCCAGATGGAAGGCGTAAACCTGCCAGGGAGCGTCATACGCGGCCCTGCCCAGCAGATAGACGCTGCGTTCTGAATTAAAGCAATATCTTGCCCAAACATCCATTCCGTCAAAACTGTAATCCCTCACCAGGCCCAGGGGATGGTCAACCAGATGGAAGCCGTACTGCGTGTCGGTCGGTCGGTTGATGGCCAGAGTGTAGTCTGCGTCCATCTTTCTCAGAAAAGCCGCGTTCGGGTATCCAGTCAGGTCAGGGAAGCCAGCCAGGTCGCTGAATACGCCATTAACAAGGGATTTGTGGCAGAATGACCACTCGTTATACTGGTAAGATATTGCTGAAAAGCTGGTGTCGCTGAGGGTTATTACTTCCCTGAAATGCGGAGTCTGCCAGGGCCAGATGGAGCTGTCGACCCATTGTCTATGCAGTTCGCTCCCTTCCAGCCAGACCAGGTAGGCTGAGGTGGGTCCGCCTTCAATGAGGTCGATGGCCAGGGTCTGAAAGTAGTCGCCGCAGAGTTTCCTGGTCTGCGTGAAGCCCGCTCCTCCGCCTTCGCTGGCTGGGAACCAGCCCTGAGGGAAGGTTTGGATGATGTTGTTGTTTTGCACCAGGAGGTCCGGTCCGTCTAAAGTCCAGAGGAGAAAGTATTCATCTGCAAAGGATTGGACCTGATGGGAAAGCCAGCCCGGGCCTTGGTACAGGAGATGCTGGCTGTTGTTGCTCAGGTTCAGGATGTACACCTCATGGTTGATCTGGGGATAGGCTCCCCTGGTGGAGCAGAGGTAGGCCAGCGTTTCATCCACGATGTAGAGGACGGGGCCGAAGCTGGAATCCTCGACATTCAGCCCGGAGGTATTGAAAACATGCTGGCTGGTGCCGCTGTCATCAGTGCAGCAGACAATGACCCGGTTGGCCGCGCGGAAGGCGGAAAGCAGCTTGCCGGCCTTACAGGAAAAGGCCAGGGGAGTATCAGATAAATCGCCCCAATCGGATTCGGCTATGATTTGGTGGATTGTCTGCTGGGGCCCGCAGAGTCCGTCAGGGCCGACCGTGGCCAGCTTGATGAGGACGCGGTCATTCATGATTTCACAGTCATACAGGCGCAGGCTGTCCCCCACGGTCTGGCAGGCCTGGAATCCGTGGCTTAGCTGAGAACTGCCGGTGAAATAAACATTCATCACATCAACCGCTCCCAAGGGCTTGGCCGCGAAAGCCAGCGTCCCCAGAAGAAGGATGGTGGGCCAGTTTTTCCAAATAGCTTTCATTTGTTCACCTCCCTGGGAAATCTATCCATCCAATATAGCAATAAGCAGGCCATTATTCAAAGAATATCAGTCGGGAAAGGAATGGAAGTCTTTTTGTAACCGACAGGCAGGCCGCCAAAGCTGTCAGGAAATCCCGGAGTGAAGCCCTATCGGGCTTTCTGGGCGTCTGCTATTTCACGATGCGGGCAAACATATCGACTCCGCTGGCGGAGCCGAAATAGCCCAGGGCGTTGTGGATTCCGCCGTGGAGGTAGCCTTCCTCCATGAAATTGTAGTTGAAGTAGTTGTCGTCAACTATCAGCAGGCGCAGGCGGTAGCGACCGTAAAAGATGAAGGCAGAGGAGTAGTTTTCCAGCACGAGGTAGTTATCCTGCAAACCGGGCAAAGGCGCTGAGACAAAGCGGTACATGATGCTGAGGCGGCGGGGCGGCTGGCCGGCGTTGTAGCTGTCTGCCAGGCTGGAGTCGGGATGCGCCGTCGGCATCAATTCCGACGTGAATTCGAGATCTGTGCTGAAGGGTTCCAGGCAGTAGAATTCCGCCATCAGGTTGAATTTGCCGGCGTTGGCCCCGGTGGAGGCGAAGACAGGGTAATGGCTGTCGATGAGGCTGAAAGGCATTGTGTTTTCGGTATTGGGGTCCACCGAATAGCCGGTTCCGGGGGGATTGGTTCCGTAGGGATCGGGCGCCGCCACAAGGGCGATGGGAACGGTCGTTTCGGCCCAAATCAGCGAATTAGCGCCGGGAACGAGCACCTCGATCCGGTAGCGGTGGCCGGGCTCGATGATGTTTTCAGCAAGGTCAATGTATTTGAATTTGAATTCGTGCAGGGCGGGGGTGAGCTGGAACTCCAGGTCGGCATCCAGGTCCCGGATGGTGACGGTGGCGTCGTAAACGAAGATTTCCAAGGGGTTGAAATCCTCGATGGCGGAACTGCGGGTCACATATATGGGATACTCAAAGTTCACAGGTTGACCGGCCTTCAGCAGGCCCGCCACGGTGAAAACGTCGCCCTCAAAGCGGGGCCCGCTGGTGTTTTCGCAGGAGGCAAGCAGCAGCGCCAGAAGCAGCAGGGGCATAAGGCGGAAAAGATGCTTGCCTACCATGTGACGTTCACTCCAATGAAAGGCAGGAAGGGGAACTGGGAGCCGTCCTGAGTTTCCAGCCGCAGGGTCAGGTCTTCCTGCGGCACGAGTTGGTAAGTGCGGAAGCTTACGTTTTTGCGGCCGAAGACATTGATGACGTCCAGATAGGGTTCGACGCTGCCCCAACGGGTGTTCCACTGCACTTTTGCGCTCAGGTCCAGCCGCATGTAATAGGGCAGGCGGTGGCCATCTTTGTAGCTGTAGATGATTTGGAAACTGTCGCCGTCGAAATAGATACGCTCCGGCACCTCTAAGGGCTGGCCGGAATTGTAGCTGAAGTTCAGGCCAAGCTTGAAATCCGCGCCGAGGGGCTGCCAGCCGGTGTTGGCGCTGAGGTTGTAGCTTTCCACCATGGAGACGCTGTGGCTGCGGTCAAATCGGGGAAAGAAATAACTGGCCTCGCCGGTTTGGGGATCAAGGTTGAGGCCTTCTATCTTGCGTCGG
Source organism: Candidatus Cloacimonadota bacterium (assembly GCA_012516855.1). NCBI lineage: Bacteria > Pseudomonadati > Candidatus Cloacimonadota > Candidatus Cloacimonadota bacterium. Next base: position 31,338 of record JAAYWB010000060.1, on the reverse strand, counting down.
GTGCGGCTGAAGGTGTAGCCGATAAAGCCTTCGAGGCCGTTCCAGTCGTTGCGGAGCAGCAATTCCGCCCCATAGGCGTGGCCGATGCCGACGCGCATGGCGCTGCCGAGGTTGCCGGTGCTGTTGTTCCAGTTGAAAAAGGCGTTAAAATCCAGTTGGGCTAGGTTGTCGTAATCCTTGTAATAGGCTTCGGTTTCCAGGGCCAGATGCTTGCCCAGGCGCCTCTGGTAGCCGAGGATGTAATGCAGCGAGCGGGCCGGGCGCAGCGAGCCGTCCAGCGGCAGCCAGACGTCGAAGGGGGTGTTCACGTCCATCGCCAGCAGGGTTAGATACTGGTTGTAAACGCCAAAATTGGTATAGACGCTTTCTCCGGCGTCGAGGGTCCATCTGAAGGAAAGGCGAGGTTCCAGGTTCAGATAATTCGCGGCGGGAATCTGGTCCGGTATGATCCTTCCCGTGCGATACCAATTCAGCCGCAGGCCCGGCTGCAAGGTCCAGAGAGGGTTTATCACCCATGTATCCTGCAGGAAAAGGGAGGATGTGAGCGAAGAGATGGCGCTGTCCGGAAGCCCGTCCGGATCGATTTGATAGGAGGTTTCCATCTTCAGGGCGGTGTCGTTCCATTTCACTTCGAAACCGCTTTCCACCTCGTGGCTGTTGTTCGGCTTCCAGTTCAGTATCCCCTTGGCGGTGAGGTCTTTGATGGAATTGTCGGTGCGGAAGATGGTTTCGTCCCCTTCTGCGGCGGTCTGGCTCATTCCGCTGCTGAACTGACTTCCGGCGAGCGTGAAATTGGAATAGAGGCGCGGGGAAAAGAGATGCAGCCAGCGCGCGGAGATATTGCTGTTGCCCCAGTCAACGTCCAGAACGCTTCCCAAATAGTAAGAAAGGTCGTCGCGTCCGATGTAGCCGCTGAAACTGAGCTTGTTGCTGTTGTCCGCGTCCAAGTTGAACTTGGCATGGCCGTCGTAGAAATAGTAGTCTGGAAGTTTGTCGTAGATGGTTTTTATCAATTCCAGATAGGTGCGGCGGAACGAAGCCATGTAGGACCCGTCTGCGGAACCGACACTCCAAGGCCCTTCCAGCGTGGCGGAAGATGAAATGAGGCTTACCCGAGCCACGCCTTGGGATTTGACCCGGTTGCCCTGGCGGTTGGTGACATCCAGCACGGAAGACAGCCTGCCGCCGAACTTGGCAGGGTAGCCGCCCTTGATGAGTTCTACGTTTTCCACTGCATCGGTATTGAAAGTGCTGAACAACCCACCCAGATGGCTGGGGTTGTAAACATCGGTGTCGTCCAGCAGGATAAGATTCTGGTCGGGCGAACCGCCCCGCACGTAAAGTCCTGAAAAGAAGTCAGAAATGGGCATCACGCCAGGGAGAGTGAGCACCGCGCGAAACACGTCTGCCTCCACGACGGAAACAATTGCCTGGATGTCCTCCCGGCCCCGGTGAATGGAACTGGTTCGGATCACGGGGCCTTCTAGGCCGGACTCGGCGTCGGCTGTCACCACTATTTTGTTGAGTTTCACCGCGGACTTTTTCATCTGGGTGTTCAGGACGATTTCGTCACTCTGGGAGCGGATGCTGAAGTTTCTGCTTTCCCGCAGGTGGGAGACCAGGGAAAACTCCAGCTTGAAGCTGCCGGTCTGGTTGACCGTGAGCACGTAATATCCCTGTTTGTTCGTCTGCGCGCCGATTTTGGTGCCAGCCACCCTCACGCTCACATACTGCAGGGGCTCGCCGCTGTCCTCGCGGGTCACAAATCCGCTCACGGTGGCGCTGAAAAGCCTCCCGGCCACAAGCATCAGCAGTAGCGGCAGCATGTGTTTACGCATCAATTCTCCCATGATTTGGTTTTCAAGTGTGATTAAAGAGTTTCGGGGCTTCAAAGCTGTCAACCACAAATTTCCTAGCTCCCGCCGCTCAAACAATAAGGGAGCGGCCACGAGGGTCGCTCCCAGTATGTTGTGGCTTTTTAGCCAGGTTTTTGTGGATTATTTGGCGAGCAGCATCTTGCGGGTGACGGTATTGCCGTCGCTGCTGAGGCGATAGAAATACAGTCCACTGGAAACGCTGTTGCCCTGTTCGTCCATTCCGTTCCAGACAACGCTGTGGTTGCCGGCTTCGCGGACATCGTTCACCAGGGTGCGGACAAGCTGGCCTTTGGTGTTATAAACCTTGAGGCTGGCAGGGCCGGTTTTGGGAACGCTGAAGGCGATGGTGGTTTCAGGATTGAAGGGGTTGGGATAGTTCTTCGCGTCCAGGGTGTAAGCCGGGATCACGTCGTCATCGGCGGCGCTGCCGTATTCCACTATCGCGCGGAGCATGATCTCGCCGGTGGTGACGGGCTCCCAATCGGTGGCGATTTTCTTGTAGCTGTAGCCGTTGCTGGAGGTATCCAGACCGATCGCGGAAGCGCCAGCGGTTTCCATGATGGCAAGGTAGAATTCGCCGTCGGCAACGTTGATGTCTGCCGGCAGGGCGATCCAGTTCCAGCCTTCCACCACTGATGCGGCAGGATACTGATACTGGGCCAGTTGGGTGCCGGGCATGTTGTTGGGGCCGTCGTTATCGAAGACGCGGACGATGATGCCGGGGGTTCCAACGGTATGGACATAGACTTTGGCATACTTCACTGTAACAGCCTGGCCATAAGAGTGTTTCACAGCCATCTGCTTGGTGGAGCCAACGTTGAAGCCCTCTTCCGCGGTTCCGTCGTCGTGCATCAGTTCAGCGTGTGATTGAGGAAGCACGAAGGTTGTGACCGTGTTCGAAGCTTCGGAGGTGTTGGCGCCGTAAACGGCTTTCAGATAGTAGGTGTGAATGCCGCCTTCAACGCCAGAATCGGTGTAAGTGAGAACTGTTGCGCCCACTTGGTCGATTTCAATGTCGTCGCGGAAGATTTTGTAGCCGTCGAGGGTGCGGACAGGCTGGGTGGATCCCTTCTCTTGCAGGATGGCATCAGTATAGGCATGTACTTCCTGTTCGTAGGGGCCATGGCCCAGCACGTATTCTTTGCCAGTGACGGGGTCAGCGACATAGATACGAATATTCCAGTTGTATGTGAGGGTTGAGCTTACCGCATTCAGAGTGGTCCAGTTATTCTGCCAGTACATCATATTGCCGTAGCCGGGAACATGGGGGCCGTCATCGCAACCAGCAGGAAAGCCAGCCTGGGTGTTGCAGCGGTAACCGGCCATGATCTGGGTTTGGGAGGGAATGGTCCACGGAGTGGTGAGTTCCACTTCGTTCCAAGCGCCGATGGTGGGTGATGGCACTGTCTGTTCATAGGCGATATCGCCAGCAGCACCAGTCCAAATGCGAAGGGTGTAAACGCAGTTGACTTCGCCAGGGAAGAATTTGATCTTGGTGATGTTCATGCCCACATAGTCAAAAATGCCATGTTCTCCGATGGGATCCCACTTGGCCGCGACCGCGAAATCGGCAGCGGAGTTTGTGCCGATGGAGTTGCCGGAATTTTCACCGTCATAGTGCAGCCAGCCTTCTTCGCCGCCGCCACCGCCGGAACCGGGTTCATCCCAAGTGAGAGTGACATTGTTGCCGGCAACCGTGGCGGCCAGATTGGCCGGAGGCGCGATGAAGATGTCGTTGTAAACGGTCACGTCGTCGATCATGATGCCGGTGCCAATGGGAGTATCTTCATCGGATTTGAAGAACCAGCGCAGCATGATGGTCTGTCCGGCGTAATCGGAGATGAGACCGTTCAATGAATAACTGTTGACCATGGATGCCCAGACATCCGGAGCGTCGGAATAGACATAGTTGGTGCCGGTGGGATCGTTGTAGGGATTACTCATGGCATACCAGCTAAGGCCGTTGTTGGGGGAGATTTCCCAGCCGAAATAGTCACATTGCGGGAATGCGTCCAGATCATCGAAGTAACCTTTGATCATGAAATCCACGCGGATGTCGCCATCGTTGGGAAGCTGGATGGGCGGGCTCACCAAATAGTTCATCATGTTGGGATTGTAGCTGCCCTGGGCGTTTTGACATTGCATCATGTGGGTAGGTGACGGAGCGGTGGGGTCTGTGCCAATGGACCAGATATCGCCGCCCACGGGCACAAGACTGCTCATGGTCATTTGGCCGTCGTCGGTGCCGTTATTGGTATAGCCGCCGAAGGAGATGTCATCAACCATCACGCCGAAGAGGGCAAGGTTGTCGCCGGTCGAATAAGCCGGGTCGGAGGCAAAGGCGAAACGGATCTTGACGCTCTGGCCAACGTAGGCTGAAAGATCCACGCTAACGGGGGTCCAGGCAGTGTGCACGCCACCCCAGCCGGGAATGCCGACACCTTCGCCATGCTCAAAACCGAAGGCGTAGGAAGAGGTGAAGTCATAAACTGGGGTTGTAGGGGTCAGGACGGTCCACGTGGTGCCGTTGTTGGTGGAGACGCGAACGTTGAAGGAGTCCCAGCCGTTGTATTCGCCGGTTCCGCCCACGGATTCGAGGCCGGTGGCCATCTTGAAGGTAAGGGTGGCATTGCCGGACGCGATAGTGCGGGCCGGGGTGTCCAGAACCAGATACTGGTGGTCGTAATAACCGCCGATGTTGGATCCGGAGGCAAGGTCGGGGTCGCCCATCCACCAGACGTCGCCCTGTGCTCCGCCGTAGTTATGGATATGCCAGTTGTTGGGAGGGACGCTACCATCAAAGTGGGTCCATCCGGCAGCACCGTCTTCAAAGGTTTCCTGCCATGCCACCACTTCGTAGCGGCTGCCGTTGGCAAACATGGCTGCGACAATTGTCAGGGCCAGAATTACAAGCCATCTTTTTTTCATTGATCCTCCTTATGAATCAAGGGATAGTTTATCTATGCAATAACAACTGATCTGCGTTTCCTGTCAATCAGTTTTTTCATTGATGTTACCATAAAAGCAAGTTTCATTCCATTGGCAGGAACATATTATCAACCCAACTCATTTGCAGATATGGCGTTATGAAACGCTTTACGTGTACTGCAGCCGGTAGAGGTCATAGTAGAGGCCTTTTTGGTCCAAAAGATCAAAATGTGAGCCTTCCTCCACGATTTCGCCTTTGTGCAGAACGATGATCCGGTCGGCGTGCTGGATGGTGGAAAGGCGGTGGGCGATGATGATCGAAGAGCGGTTAACGATCAGTTTGGCCAAGGCGTCTTGGATCAGCAGTTCGGTTTCAGTGTCGATATTGGAGGTCGCCTCATCCAGGATAAAGATGGAGGGATCGTAAGCCAGCACGCGTGCGAAAGCTATTAACTGCCGCTGCCCGGTGGAGAGGGTGGCGCCACGTTCCATAACCGGTTCGTCATAACCCTCGGGCAGCTTGCTGATGAATTTATCCGCGTTCACATACTTGGCCACCTGGATGATTTGCTCGCAGCTGAGCGCGGTGTTGTTAAGGGCTATATTGTCCCTGATGTTTCCGCTGAAGATGAACACGTCCTGCTGAACGATGCCCACGTTTCTGCGCAGGTCTGCCAAAGCGTAGGAGGAGAGCGGCTTCCCATCCAGCAGGATTTCTCCTTTCTGGAAGGGGTACATGCCCAGGACAAGGTTTACGATGGATGTCTTGCCGCTGCCGGTGTGGCCCACCAGCGCTATCTTTTCGCCGGGCTTGATCTTGAAGCTCACGTCTTTCAGCACCCATTCGCCCGGATTGTAGGCCAGCCAGACGTTTCGGAACTCGATTTCGCCTTTCAGCTTCACGTCGCAGGTCAAGTCGTCGCGGTAATCCTCCGGTTCCTGGTCCATGAGGTCAAAGATGCGCTCTGCGCCTGCCAAAGCACCCTGCAGCACGTTGAATTTTTCCGAGAAATCGTTGATGGGCTGAAATAGCTTGGTGATGTACTGCGTGAAGGCCATCAGCAGGCCGATGGTGATGGCGTTTCGCAGGATTTGCCCGCCGCCGTACCAGATGATCAGGGCCACCGCGATCTGGCTGCTCACGTGGATGATAGGCCGGAAGAAGGCGAAGAGCTTCATCTGCTTCAGCGAAGTGTTGAAGTATTCCCGGTTGATGCGTGAAAACTCATCCCGCTTGTGGAAATACTGGTTGAAGAGCTGAATGATTTTCTGCCCGCTGATATGTTCTGCCAGGGTGGCGTTCAACGCTGCCAATTGCTTGCGCACCTCGCGGTAAAGCACCCGGGTGCGTTTGCGGAATTCACGGATTACCCAGATCACCCCGGGCAGGATGGCGAAGCTGATCAGCGCCAGTTCCCAGTCCAGAAACAGCATCAGCACAACGATGGCAATGATCATCAGCACGTCCTGGAACAGCGTGATCACCCCTGAAGAGAGCATCTCGTCGATGGCGCGGATGTCGTTGGTGACGCGGGTGACCAGGCGTCCGACGGGGTTTTTGTCGAAATACTGCACCGGCATGCGCTGCAGGTGGGCAAAAACGTCATGGCGCATGTCGTTCATCGCTTTCTGCGAAAAGGTGGTGGTGATAACCATCTGGGAATACCCCGCCACAAAGCGCATTAGGCTGATTCCAAAGAAGGCCAGCGCCAGCCAGATGAGGCTGTGAGCCGCTTCACTGCGGACTTGGAAGCGTTCCTTTCCCGGAATTTTGTTAAGCTGCTCGCGCTCCAGGGCGATTTGGCCGTTTCCCAGCCTGAACCAGCCTTGCAATCCTCCTTTGCCGCCTTGCGGAGCGCTGATTTCCGGCAGATATTTATTCAGGATGGCCACGTTGGAGGCTTTGTCCTTGATCAGATACACCTTTGCCTCGGCAAGGATGTTGCGCCGGTTGAGGTCATCCACATCCTGGCGGTTGATTTTGTTCATTTCCCTGCTTGGTATCACCAGAAAGTATTTGCCGCTGTGTGAGAGTTTCTTCAGTTTCAGTAGTTCGTATTTGGCCAGAAAGGCGTCCGCCTCAGCTTCGCTGTTGAAAATGGCTATGTTTTTGTCGGAAACGATATAATCGTCGATGGCGTGTTGCTGGATAAGGGGCTGCACCAGTTCTGCCCCGGCCACCACCATCAGGATGAGGAACGAGATAACCACCCATTTCATGTATGGCAACAGGTAGCGCAACATCCTCCTGTAAAGGTGTTTGTCGAAAACCCTGTTCTTGAGGTCGTCTTCCGCGAAACCGCCGCCGCGTCCGCCGCGCATCATAACTCCTCCCCTTCCAGGCGGGCCCGGATGCGTTGTTTTTCGTAGAGGTCATGATACAGGCCGCCCAGGGCTACCAGTTCGTCATGAGTGCCGCTTTCGGTGATTTTGCCGTCACCTAGGACGATGATGCGGTCGGCATGCTGGATTGAAGAGATGCGGTGGGCGATGATGATGGTGGTCTTGCCTTTGCGGGTCTCGATAAGTTTTTCCAGGATGAAACGTTCGGTTTTGGTATCCACGGCGGAGAGGGCGTCGTCCAGGATCAGAATTTCGGGATTGGTAAGCAGCGCCCTGGCGATGGCGACGCGTTGTTTCTGGCCTCCGGAGAGGGTTACGCCGCGTTCGCCAATCACGGTGTCGAATTTGTTTTCAAATTCCATGACCTCATCGTGTATCTGGGCCAGCTTGGCTGCTTCCAAAACCTGTTCAGTGCTTGTTTCCGGGCTCCCAAGCCGGATGTTGTTGGAGATGCTGTCCGAAAAGAGGAAGATGTCCTGGGGAACCAGCACCATGTCGCGCCTCAGCACATTCAGCGGAATCCGGTGCAGCGGGTGCCCGTCAATGAGGATGCTGCCTTTGGGAGGTTCGTAGATGCGCACCAGCAGCTCTATTAAAGTAGTTTTGCCGCAGCCTGTGGGGCCCACGACGGCCAGGGTTTTGCCGTCGGAGACCGAGGTGCTGATACCGTCGAAGATCAGGGGCAGATTATCACCGTAGCGAAAGCTGAGGTCGCGGATTTCGATGTTGCCCTGCAGGGATTTGATGGCAGGGTCGGCCTCGCTGTCGTCGATTTCCGGGGCGGTCTGGAAAATCTCGTTCAGCCGCTTCAGCGAGGCGGTGCCACGCTGGTACATGTCAACGATCCAGCCGATGGCTATCATCGGCCAGACCAGCATTCCCAGATACTGGAAGAAGGCTATGAACTGCCCGATAGTGATGTCGCCGCGGATGGCTGCGCGACCGCCAAAGAAAAGGGTTATCACCATCGAAAGACTGATCACCAGGCTCTGGAAGGGGTGGAAAAAGCCGGCGATTTTAGCCATGCGGATATTTTCCTGCACAAACTGCCAGGAAACCTCATCCACTTTCTCCAGCTCGGATTTTTCCTGGCCAAAGGCTTTCACGATGCGAATCCCGGAGATGCTTTCCTGGATGGCCCCGGAGAGCGTGGCGAAGCTTTTCTGCACCCGAAAGAAGCTTTTGTGCATCTTCTTGCCGAAAATCGTGATGGTGATGGTCAGGATAGGCATCGGCAGCACCGCCAAACCGGTCAGGCGCCAGTCTATCGAGCCCATGAAGCTGAAGCTGGCGATCGTCATCAGCACGATGTCCATTCCCGCGATAAGCCCCATGCCAAAGAGCATCCTCACGGCGTTCAGGTCGTTGGTGGCATAGGCCATCAGGTCGCCGATCTTACTGCGGTTAAAAAAGTTCTGAGAAAGCCTCAGTAGATGGTTGTAAAAATCCTGCCGCAGATGCTTTTCGATCCTGAAGGCATTGCCGATGATCAAAACCCTCCAGAAATAGCGCAGTATCATCACTGCCAAAGCCAGCCCGATGATGATCAGCGCCACCCAAATCAGCCCTGTGGAGGTGATTCTCCGCTCCTGGATGCTGTCGATGGCGTATTGCATCACCCGGGGGGTGATAAGCTGCACAATATCCACCAGGATCAGCATCACTATGCCCCCGGCTATTCTTCCATAACTCTTCTTCAGATATGGAAGAACGGCGTCAAAAGTGCGCATTAGTTCTCCCTATTGATATTCTCAACGCAAACCGGAAACCCCCTACTGTTCTGTTTTGGAGAGCTTTCCACTTTCCGTTGACAACACCGGATAGTGCGCGCCAAACTCCCCCGCAGTCCCATTTTGTCAATATAAAAAAGACCTTTGCGTAATGCCAAGCAATTAACTCTCAGGAATTGACTCGTGGCAGTTATCCACATTTCTCCGAAAAATCCCCAGCATGAAATTTGAAAATGCTCAGTTATTTGCCTATTACCTTTCTAATACTATCGGTTCTAGCAAGTTTTTTCACATTCAGAGCGTCCTCTGGATTTGGCGCTTGACAGAAAGCCGCCCCCGACAAGCATGAGCGCAAATCCCCTCTAAGGACGTGACGATGAACGAACGACCCTCATGGCAGCAATATTTCATACAAATGGCGATCCTGGCCTCCTCGCGCAGCACCTGTTTGCGAAGGCAGGTCGGGGCCGTGCTGGTGAAGGAAAACCAAATCCTTTCCACCGGCTACAACGGCAGCCCAAAAGGCGTGCGTCACTGTTCTGAAACAGGCTGCCTGCGCCTCCAGAATAAGGTTCCCTCCGGCCAGCAGCATGAGCTTTGCCGCGGCCTACACGCAGAACAGAACGCCATCATCCAGGCCGGCCTGAACGGTTCCAGCGCCCGCGGAGCCACGCTTTACTGCACACATCAGCCCTGCAGCATCTGCGCCAGGATGATCATCAACGCCGAAATCGTTACCGTTTACATCTCCAACACCTATCCAGACGCCCTTGCGGAGCAGTTGTTGGCAGAAGCCGGGGTGGAATTGATCCATTTCGACATGGAGAGCGGCAAAATGAAGAAGCTGCTTTAACGTTCAAGCATTTCAATACCCGCGACCTCGTCGTCACCTCCGTTCTTCTCGGAGTCGCAACCCTCATCTTGTTAAAGGCTTAGGTTGGCCCCAAAGGCAGTTTCTCCTATGCATCAGCTGATTTGTAACTTGCTTTTCACCGTCCAAAGGAAATATCCAACTATTATTACCCATTATACTTAGAAGTTTGCGACAGGTTCTGAATGCCAATCCAGGAGGTATCCTGTGGCCTTCGTCCTTTGCCCCATCCCTTTCACATCTCATTCACTTCCCGCTGTGTTCCCGTTTGAGAGGCGGGAACTCAGCGGGAGGTAGTCAGGAGGCGGATGGGATAGGGCAAAGGACGGGTCAGGGAGGAAAAGCCGGAATGCTTATGCAGAAAGGGTTTGGGTATGCTCCCGGATAGCGGAATGCCCATCTGGAAAGGGTTTTCGCGGGTAGCGGTCAGCGCAAAACCAGGAAGCGACAGGTTTCCGAGCTTTCTCGGGATTCCATCCGGAGGAAATAGAGGCCATTGGGCAGGTGCTCGCCGTGTGCATTCACCAGCGGCAATTCCAGTTTATTCTCTCCCTGGGCGAGGTTGGGATGGATTTCCTCACGCATCAGTTGTCCGCGTAGATTGAAAATCAGCAGTCGAACAGGCCCTTTCGGGATGATGCCAAGATTGACCCAAGCTTTGTCCTGAACAGGATTTGGGCTTACCCGCGGAGATGGGACTGCGGGCAGCAGAGGCTCGCTCGCTGCGGAACTCGCGGAGTGGTCAAAAGTGAAGTTGACTCCGAGGTAAGGGTTCGCGTCCGGAGGAAGCTCAACGCTTTTGGGCAAACCTTCGCTGGTCCAGGTGAAAATACCATTCCGGTAATCCACGGAAGCGCCGGTGGCAGAGAAAGTGAGGTTCAGAGCAAAAGTGTCAGGCTCGCTCCAGACGCCGCCGACAAATTCCCTGTGGATGATGGAACTGACCACCTGGCTGTCGTTTAAGTAGGGAAATGGCGGCAGCTCCGTGGTTTCGCTGGAATAGCGCCAGGGCACGTAGCTGCTATACTTTTCAAACTGATAGCCGTCCAGGACAGCCTGGTTGCCATAAACGTAGGCATAGCTATGGCGGGGCGTCCAGTTCAGCGAATCTACAGAACTGCTTACGGTTTCCAGCAAACGCCGTCCCCTGGCGTCTAAAGAGTATTCGTGCTTCCAGTATTCCAGAGGCCAGTTGACTCGGCGGATTTTCCGGACCAGGAGCATGTCGTCATTGTAGAAATAGTTGATTTGTATCTGGGCAAAGGCGGCCCAGGGATTTTCCGTGTATCGGTCCTCCAAGTAATAGCCGCTGTTGCTGATACGGCTCACGCGGTAGCCGTTGCCGTTGGTGTGGTCATAGCCGGGGGAGCGGATCAACACTTCATCCGAGGCGTAATTCACCAACCCCAGGAACGCGAAGGTGTTGTCGTAATGGTAATCTGAGTCCGGGTCCGCCCAAAGGTCTGATTGCCAGCGGACAAAGCTTATCCTGAGCGGTTCCAGGGGGTCGGAAAAATAGCTGTAACGCTCCAGAGAGATCCAGTCCGGACCGCCTTCCCCACTGCCGGAACTGTGGAACTGCAGTCCCCTAAGGAAAAAGAACTCCGGCTGCGCCCAAACCAGCCCGGACAGCAGGCAGAACAGCAGCAGGAATATCCTGCGTGGATTGGCGATTTCGGTCATGTTCAGCTCCCATCAGGGCCTTTCGGTCTGTCCGTGGGTTATTTTATCAGGCTGACCTTCCTCACCAGGGTTTTTCCGGCGTATTCCATCTTCAGCAAATAGATGCCGTCTGCGAGCGGGTTTCCGCTGTCATCACGGCATTCGAGTGTAAAGCTGTGGATGCCTGAATCCTTTTCCCCGGCATGGATCCGGCGCAGAGCCTGGCCGCGAAGGCTGTATAGAACAAGGCTGAGCGGGCCTTTGGCAGGCAGCGAGATTCGCAGGGAAGCGGAGGCGCTGAACGGATTGGGCCAGATTTCCAGAGCCGCGGAAGCGGGCGGGGTGGCGGGATCCTCAACCGGCGTGAGGTCAATGAGTTCCGGGATGATTTCCTGCAAAAAGGCCCTAACGCCGGAGGCTTGAGCGAAATAGAGCGGAAAACCGAAAAGGACGAACACAGAGCCTGTATCCGGATCGCCGCTGCGCAAAGCCACGCAAGCGCCGTTGCCCTGTGCCGTGGGAAGCATGTTCGCGGTGTAGATGGGGTAGGCAACCTTGTTGAAAGTGTAAATGTATGGCAACATTCCGTTCCAGGCAGGGATCAGCTTTTCCGGGTCGATGTTGAGCGTCGCGTAGGAACTGGACTGGGCGCTGATCAGGCTGGGTGAATTGTCATAGATGAGCTCGATGATTCCGCCGAAGCGGTTAAGGAAGCTTGCTGACAGCACGGAAGCGGTTTTCCAGCCGGAAAGGATCAGCTTTCCGCCGCCGTGGAGGTAGCCGCCGAGTGTGTTCTGATGGTCTATCAACTGGTTTTGGGAAAAGTCATCCGCGTGCCAGAGCAGCAGTCTGTACTGTCCCAAAACATCCAGCGGGGGAAGGCCCTGGGTGGCTACATCCCAGTCGTCGTGTGGGATGGGGTGCAGCACCGTGTCGTAAAAGTCATCCACCATCTGGTCGTCGGGGTTGATGCTGGCGCCGTTGCCATCGCGGGTTTCATCCACCACCAGGAGATTGTGGGAAAAGCTGAAAGACACCGGAGTGGCCGAGACCGGAGAGGACATTTTACTGATCCAGCCGCCTGTGTCCACAGCCGACAAGGCGTATTCGTAGCAAACGCCGTTTTGAGCGGTGAAGTCAGTGAAGCTGAGGCTTGAGATCGGCTCCGGATTGAGGAGCAGCCAGTCTTCCGAACCGCCAGACACACGCCGGTATATGTTATAGCCAAGGCTGCCGTCATTCAGGAAAGAATCCCAAGCCAGGAGCACGGAAGAGTTGGAGGGCAGGCATTCCGCCAAAGCGGGGCTGAGTTCTGTGATGCCTCTCAGCAAAGTCCAATTGTGGTAATTGGGCGTGAGCACAGTGTTGGGTGTCAATTCAGGCCAGAAGTGATTTAGTGTCCCTTCGGGGGATGCCTTCACCAGAAGGGAATCAGTGAAAGCTCCGTCAACAAAGCGGAAAGGCACATCGATATGGAATGGGGTTGATGTGTTGGAAACGGTTTTGGCGATAATTTTCAGAGGGGAATTGCAGACAGGGTTGTTCCAGACGCTGTATTCCAGAGAGGGAATGCCGGCGCTGTAAATCCACTGGTTGAAAAACTGGCTGAGGTCCTGCCCGCTGATGTTCTGTGCCATGGCCTGGAATTCCGGGGTGATGGCGTTTCCGTATTTATAGGTGTTGAACCAGGATTGGAGCAATTGGAAGAACTGGGCGTCGCCCAGCCTGAGGCGTAGCATATGGAGCACCGATGCCGCTTTTTCGTAGGAAGGAGGAGCGAAATAGTTGTTGAAAGACGGATTGTAGATGGTTTGCGGGCTGCTGCCCTCCCAGTTTATGTAATACTGGTGGTAGTAGTTGGCCACATAATCGCAGGCGGCTTGCCAGCCCTCGGTTTTATCGGTCCAGAGATGTTCTGAGTAGGTTGCGAAGCCCTCTGAAAGCCAGACATCGGCGAAAGTGAGGAAAGAAACGGCGTTGCCAAACCATTGGTGGGCAAGCTCATGGGCGATTATCAATTCGTGAGCACCGGTTCCGGTGATGATGTAACTGCCCAAGGTGGTCATGGTTTGGTGTTCCATGGCGCCGTAGGTGCTCATGTTCACCACCGTGTTGCCATATTTTTCAAAGGGATAGGGCCCAAAGATCTGGGAAAAATAGTCAATCATGTCCGGCAGGTTGGCGAAGTCTGTCAGGGCATTGTTGTGTTGGTTTTGCATCACGAAATTCTGGATGGGCAGGTCGCCGGCGTTTTGATTTATCTCAACGTAAGGGCCGCAGGTGACGCAAACCAGATAAGTGGTCATTGGATGTGAGCCGGTCCAGTAAGTTGTGGCGGTGCCGTCGCCGTGGTCCACGATGGATGTGCGGATGCCGTTGGCCGCCACTTTCCAGTCGCTGCGCAGGGTAACGCTCAAATTGACGATGGCTTTGTCCCAGGGATGATCGTAACAGGGCCACCAATAGCGGGCCGCATCAGGATCGGAGATGGTGAACACGGTGTTGGCATTGAAGATCATGCCGATATGGTAAACGTTGGGTGAAAGCTGTGGATTGCCTGAATAGAAGACCTGGGTGGTGAAAGTCTGGCCTGCCTGGATATTCAGGTTGATGTTGATGATTCCCCCGCTGTGGGTGTAGGAGGCAGGATTTCCGTTGACCAGCACTTGGCTGACGCTGAGCCCCACCAGATTGTAGGGAATGGACGTCAGGTTCTGCTCCGCGAGCACAGTGGCGAGCACGTTTCCGCTGATGTGCTGGGCAGCGTGGTTTATATTCAAGGTAAGGTCGTAGGATAGCACATCGAATCCTGTGAGGGAATCGGCGCGGGCTTCAAAACTCCGGCCGGAAGCGGCAGCCCAGGGTTTGCGGGCCAGCGCGGGCTCCGCCGAGGCGCAGACAGCCAAGGCCAGAATCAAAACGGCAAACAAAGCCGGACTAAGTTTCATTTCTGATCTCCTTACCCAAAATGGTTTGGGCACTGCCCCAAAGTCATGCAATAAAGTTTCCAAAACGGTAGATTTCTGTCAATAACAGCCTGATAGGGACCAGAGATGGCGAGGTAGCAAAAAAATCTCTTTACGAAAAAGCGGCCTTGCCAGAAATAGGCGTCAATTCCCAAGGGAGGAGAAATGCACATTTTCAAAAGGTGCCTGGTGCCCTGCCTGATGCTGTTGATCAGCTGTGGCAGCCTGTTCGCGGCAGGCGAAACTATCTACGATATCATCGTGCGCGGAAACAAGGCGGTCTCACCCCAGATGGTGACCACCGCCATCACCCTGCGCACAGGCGATCTGCTCAATCCGGAGGAAGTCGCCCGTTCCATCCGGCAGCTCTACAAGATGCGGATGTTTTCGGATGTCCGGATCTCCACAGAGCCCTACCGGACAGGCGTGAACCTAATCGTGGACGTGGTGGAAAACCCGGTGCTGGCTATCATAGAATATGAGGGAATGAAAGCAGTTAAAAAGGAAAAGCTGGACGAACTGGTAACAGTGCGCGTCGGCTCTTTCTGGAGCGACTTTCAAAAGCACGAACTGGTAAGCAAGTTAACCGCGGAATACAATAGCAAAGGTTACAACAATGCCAAGGTGATGCTGGACGAGCAGACGGACGCTGAAGGCAAGATAAGGGTGAAGGTGAGCGTGGTGGAGAGCGGACGCCTGGCTATAAACGCCGTGACCTTTGTGGGAAACGAGAATATTGAAGATAGCGCCCTGCTGAAACGAATGAAAACCAAACCCGCGAACCTCTTTCGCTCCGGGCGCTTCGAACAGGATAAATTTGACCAGGACCTGATCAAACTGGCTGACTATTACAAGAAGAACGGCTATATTGACGTGATAGTTGGACCGCACGAACTTATCTCCACCGGAGAGAAAACCCAGGAACTTGTGATCAACATCACCGAAGGCAAGAGATACACTTTCTCTGGAATCACAGTGACAGGCAATGAGCATTTCACCACCGAGAAACTGCAGGAAACCTTTACCCTGAAAGTTGACGAACCCTTCGACCAGACCAAGTTTGACGAACAACTGAACAAGATCTATTCACTCTATTATGACGAAGGCTTCATATACATAGGGATCGACCAGGAAATACAGAGGGCCGACAGCACTCTGACCATAGTTCTGAACGTGAAGGAAGGTGCCCGGGCCCGCATCCGCCAAATCCACATCACAGGAAACGAGCGCACCAAGGATAAGGTGCTGCTCCGGGAACTGGAAATCGCGCCGGGGGATTATTTCCGCCAGAGCCAGGTGATTCGCAGCCAGCAGAACATCTACAACCTGGGCTTCTTCGAGCCTGACATCCGGCTGGACTACACTCCCATAAACGCTAACGGAGACATCGACCTCCAAATCGACGTGATTGACAAATCCGCCGGCTCTGCCAACGGAGGAGTGGGCTATAACAGCCAGGACGGCTTTGTGGGCCAGCTTTCGCTTTCCATGAACAACATCATGGGCAACAACTGGTCGAGCAGCCTGGCCTGGGAGTTCGGAGGCAAAACCCAGGATTTTCAGTTCAGCTTCACCAATCCCAATCTGATGGACACCGACATTCTGCTTGGGTCGTCGATCTATTACACAACCAAGGACTGGAGCTCCTTTTACTACAAGATTTTCACCCGGGGCGCGAGCATTAGGCTGGGCCAGTATTTGCCCTGGGTTGACCGAACCAGGCTGGTAGCGGGTTATTCACTCTATTCTAAGAAATACGAGATCACCAACCATAGCATGATCGATCCCTTCACCAATGCCACTCTGGTGGAACTGGACACCCTGGGCTGGCGCTATACCAGCGCTGTGAGCGCCACCGTGAGCCGGGACACCCGCAACAATATCTATTTCCCTTCCCGCGGCACGCAGATGACTCTGTTTTCGGAACTTGCCGGCGGCTTGCTGGGAGGAAACTTCGATTATTTCAAACAAATTGCCCAGGTGAACTGGTACATGGAACTCTGGTATAAGCTGACCCTGCGCACCAAATGGCGCTTTGGCTACATCACCCCCTACGGTTCTTCCACAGACGCTCCGCCAGACGAAAAATTCTATCTGGGGGGCACCGGGGTTGACGGCATCCGTGGCTACCCAGACCGCCGGATCGGGGTTGACGAGGACGGGGACGGAGAGATGGATACTGGCGGAACCCGAGAAATCATCTTTTCCACTGAACTGGGCTATCCCATCGGAAGCGACCAGATCATCGGACAGGTTTTCTTCGACGCCGGCGATTGCTACAACAAGCTTCGCGATTTCAATTTCCTCAAGTTCAAGAAGGGCGTGGGGGCGGGTGTCCGCATCCAGAGCCCCTTTGGCCTGATCGGATTCGACTATGCCTACAACCTTGACAAAGGCACTTGGGAACCGCATCTCCAGTTTGGCACTACCTTCTGAATGAAATACAAACATCTTTTCGGCCCGGTCCATTCCCGCCGGTTGGGATATTCCCTCGGCGTGGACCTGGTTCCTTTCAAATACTGTCCGTTGAGCTGCGTCTATTGCGAGGTTCAGATAACTGACCACCTCACCTTGGAACGCCGGGAGTTCTTTCCTCTGGAAGAGATCACCGCTGAACTGGTGGATTTTCTGAAAACAAAGCCGGAACTGGATTACATCACCTTTTCCGGTGCTGGTGAACCCACGCTTTACAGCCGCATCGGCGAAATCGTGCGCTTTGTTAAGGGCGAATATCCAGAGTACAAACTGGCTCTGCTCACCAACGGGACTCTGCTGAACGATGCCGCCCTGCGGCAGGAAATCCTGCCCTGCGACCTCATCCTGCCATCCCTCGACGCCTGCCACCAGCAGACTTTCAGGATAATCAACCAGCCCCATCCTGCCCTAACGGCTGAAGGGTTGGTGGAAGCCCTAACCTTGCTTCGGGAAGATTACAAAGGCCTGATCTGGCTGGAGGTTTTCATCATCGCCGGAGTCAACGATTCCGAGGATGAGATGGCCTGCCTTTGCAGAGCGATAGAAAGGATTCGGCCGGATTTGGTTCAGATCAATTCCCTGGACCGCCCCGGCGCGGAAGCCTGGGTTAAAGCGGCGGGGGATGAAGTCCTGACCAAGGTTTTAAACTATTTCAGCGCCCGGCTAGACATGCCTGTGGAAATCATCGCCAAAGCGCAGCAGGAAATAGCGGTTCCGCCTGTGCCGGAAGATATTGAAGCAACAATCGCTGCCACACTCAAGCGGCGTCCTTCCACCGCGGAAGACCTCTCCGTCACTCTGGGACTGCACATCAACGAAATCAGCAAGTATCTGCGCCAGTTGAACTCTGAGCATAAAATCAGCGTCAGGCGCGAACAAAGGGGAATCTTTTACTCATGGAAGCAATGACCACAGCGATAGTTACCGCCGCCGGCTCAGGCAGCCGCATGGGTGGAAACGTGCGCAAACAGTGGCTACGTCTGGGCGGTATTCCCATCCTCATTCACACCTTGCAAAAGTTTTTTAACTCAGCCCACGTGGACAACATCATCGTAACCGCCCCCGAAGAGGAACTTGGCTACTGCGAAGAATTGATTCACGAATACTTTGAGGACTCCGTGAAGCCCTGGCTGGTGGTTTGCGGCGGTATCGAGAGGCAGGACAGCGTGTTCTGCGCCCTGCAAAACTGCCCGACAGAAACGGAATTCGTGCTCATCCACGATGCCGTGCGCCCCTTCATCACGGAAGACCTGATCGAAGAACTGCTGAAAATCGTGCAAAAGGACAAGGCCGTTATCCCCGTTGCCAGGCTAAAAAACACCATCAAGAGCATAAAAGGCGATTATATTGAACAAACCATTCCCCGTCACAACCTGGTGCAGGTATTCACGCCTCAGGTTTTTGCCTACCGGTTGATCCTGGCTGCCTATGAGCGCGCCTACCAGGAAGGCTATGTGAGCACTGATGATTCCGCTTTGGTGGAACACAATGGTGGTAAAGTTCGCTATAAATTCTGTTCAGACCTGAATCTGAAAATCACCGACGAAGTAGATCTGTTCTTCGCCCGGCAGATCCTGGACAACAATCTTATCTAAAGGAAGTAATTATGCCACGCTTTTTTAAGCTTTATAATAATGCCCTGCGCAAGCTTGCGGGCTGTTTCAAGGACATCCGGTTGCCGCTGCCCATCCTGGGATTGGGTTGCGGGGTTCTGGGCCTGGCGTTGCCCAAAACCACTCTGAAACTGGGAGAATACGCTTCTCAACTGCTGCGGGCTTTGGAATACCGGGGTTTTGATTCCACCGGCGCGGCGTTCCAGGGTGAGGATGAAAACATCGTTCTGCTCAAGGATGTGGGAGCTCCCAGCACCTTGGTGAAGACCCTCGGGATCGAGAAGCAGAGTGGAAAACTGTTCTGCGGACAGGTGCGCTGGGCTACCTTCGGCAATGTGGACAAGATCAACGCCCAACCCCATGAGGTGAAATGCAAACGCCACATCTACGGCGCCCACAACGGAAACATTACCAACACCCGTGAACTCAAGATCTGGCTTAGCAAAGAAGGCCACACAGTACTTTCGGATAACGATGGCGAGATGCTGGTGCACAGCGTGGAGCACTTTTTCGATATCGAGATGGACAAAGCCGGCAATCCCGAGGATGCGGAACTCCGCAAAGCCTGCATGCGCCGGGCCATCATTAGCACAGCGGAAAGAATCGTTGGTTCCTACGCCGCGGTGGTGGTGGATCCCAAAACCCAGACTATGTGGGCCATCAAAGCCGGCAGCAGTCTCTATTTCGGGGTGGGCGAGCTTGACGGTGAACCCTTCAAACTGGCTTCTTCCGATCTCACCGCGGTTCTGCGCTATACCAAGATGCTGGTGAACCTGCGCGATGGCGAGTTTGTGGAATACACCTCCGCGGATTACAAGGTTTACGCGCAAAAGAAACTCCGCTTCAAACGTGTGAACGCACCCGATGAAACCTACGTGGCCGGTGACCTGATCGATACCAAGCCGGTGCTTTCCAAGCTTCGCGCCGAAGACGTGGAACTACAGCCAGAATTTGAATACTTCATGGAGCAGGAGATTTTCGCCCAGGTGGAATCCACCGGCAAGCTGGTGAAGCTGTTTCAAGGCGGATCGAATTCTGGCAAACGCATGCTGGAACTCATCCAGCAGGAAAATCTAGATGAACTGCTCAATTCCAAGCTGAAAGAAATCTTGGACTGCCATGATTTTGACCAACGGAACATGGTCTTTGATGCCCTGCTTGCTTCCAGTGAATTTACGAATTTCTTCGAAACAGCCCAAGCCAATTACCGCGCTATTTTTGAAGTTGCCGTTCAGGAGGATTTTGAAAAGAAGTACTTCTTTTCCAACGACAAAAACACCCTCATCGACCTGATCGGCCCGGAGTATGACATTCGGCGGCTTATCCTGGCCAAGGCTTTCGACGCGGTTTCCGAAAGCCACAGCGTGCAGGAATTCGAGCTCAGCGTGCAGGGATTTCTGGACCGGGTGAAAAACACCATAATCAACAGCCGCAATGCCTATTCCATCGCCTGCGGCACCAGTTACAACGCTACCAAGGTCGGCGCCCTCTTTTTCAACGAAATCGCCAAAGTGGAGATCATACCCATCCTTCCAGGCGATTTCCGCGGCGGATATTCCCAATGCATAAAGGATAACGACCTCATCATCGGAGTCTCCCAATCCGGTGAGACCAAAGACCTTATCGACATCTTCAACGACATTGAGGCCAGCAACGTGAAAACTTCCCAAGTGGTGTTGGTGAACAACCTGAACTCCACCTTGGGATTGGAAAAAGGCGACCTCGCCATCCAAATCCTCTGCGGACCAGAAATCGCAGTGCCCGCCACCAAGAGCTTCATGAACCAGATCACCCTGATTTACTATCTGGCCATCCGCACCGCCAGGATGAAACTTGAGGAAGGACTGGATTGCGAAACCGAAGAACAGCGCCGGAAACAACTGGCCAGCCTTAAAGCCCGGGAACAGACGCTGCAGCAGATTCCCTTCCTGATCAAGGAAACCCTGGAAAACACATCCGATATCGTTGACTCCATCGCGGCTCAGATATATATGGAACCTTCGATGCACATCCTGGCCACCAAGATCAGCGGCGTGGCGATGGAAGGAGCCCTCAAAATCCGCGAAACCGTTCTCAATCATGCTGAGGGACGCGAAGCTTCGGAATTCAAGCACGGCCCGAACACCATTATCGGAAAGAACACAGTTTACGGATTCAAGCACCTGCGCAGCTTCATGCGCGCTTTAAGCGGAGTGGTGGAAAACCTGTACATCAAGGCCGAAGAGCAGAATATCAGCCGCAGGGAAACCCGGGCCATCAACAACGCCCTGGTGGACTATATATTCACCGGCAATATGCCTTTCAATCTGTCGCCTGAGGCAGACAAGCTATTCCGCGCCACGGTTGAAGGACACAATTTCTTCGATTCCCTCTACCGTAATTATCCGCTTATCTATGTCACCGGCCCAGACCCGCGGGACGTGAATCTCACTATCTCTCAAATAAATACCCACAAGATTCGTGGCGCCAACACCTATGTGATCGCCGAGGAAGACGAACGCCTGCTGAAAAACGCCAGCGACAATCCCCGCGAGGGAGGCCGCTACGGCTGGGGCTACGTGATGCTTCCCAAGACCGGGGACAGCCTTCTCACCTGCTTTTCAGCCACCGTGGCACTGCAAATGCTTGCCCTCAAGATGAGCCTCCGCAAGATGAAGAAACTGGACAAGCTGAACATCCAGGACCACGGAGTGCATCCGGATGTGCCAAAAAACGTGTCCAAATCAATAACAGTGGATTGAGCCATGTTCCGCGTTGGCCAGGGTTACGATGTTCACACCATGGCGCCGGGACGCAAACTCATCCTTGGCGGAGTGCGGATTCCTTTTCATCTTGGGCTGCTGGGTCATTCCGATGCCGACGTGCTGGTTCATGCCGTGATCGACGCCCTGCTGGGAGCTCTGGCCCTGGGTGACATCGGCTCGCATTTTCCAGATACTGACCCCGCCTTTGCCGGTGCCGACAGCCGCGACTTGCTGCGCCGCGTTTTCGCCATGGTGCGTGAACGCGGCTGGGCGCTGGCCAATCTCGACTGCACCGTTTGCGCCGAACGCCCCAAGTTAAACCCATACATAGAAGACATACGGGACAACCTGGCTTTGGACCTGAATACCAGCCGGGACAACGTGAGTGTGAAAGCCACCACTGAAGAGGGTTTGGGCGTTTCGGGCGGTGGTGCCGGGATGGCGGCGCACTGCACACTGCTGCTGAAGCGCTCGTGAAAGCGCCCGGAATCACAGGTTTCCATCACAACAGCAAAGCCACCCTGGCCACAGCCTTCGTCAGCGGAGGCTGAATCGTCACATCATTTATTTGCAAACCATGACTGGACCGGGCAATCAGCCACTCCCACTGCTGGAGCTTTACCAAGTCCTGTTAAGCCATAATGGCTGCCAAAGCTGGTGGCCTGCCCAGACCCAGGATGAGGTCATCATCGGCGCCATCCTCACCCAAAGCGTGGCCTGGGGCAACGTTGAAAAGGCTTTGGTAGCGCTTGCCGGACAGGGCATCCTCACCCTGCGGGACATCCATCTGGCTGATTTGCAATTGCTTGCCACCCTCGTCCGCCCCACTCTCTACTACAATCAGAAGGCTTTGCGCCTCAAGGAGTTTGCCCGTTTTCTCGGTGATACCTGCGGTTTCGACCTGGATATCTTGTTCTCGGAGGAGCTGTCCGCCCTGCGTGCCAGGATGCTGTCCATCAAAGGGTTAGGTCCGGAAACGGTCGATTCAATACTGCTTTATGCCGGCGGCCTGCCCGTTTTCGTAGTCGATGCCTACACAAAAAGGCTTTTGTCGCGTCTCGGCTATCCCGTTGAAAAGTTGGATTACCATCAGCTTCAGGACTACATCTGCGCCCGGATTCCCGCGGAGGTGCCCCTCTACAACGATTTCCACGCCCAAATCGTCCTCCATTGCAAAGACTTCTGCAAAAAGGCCCCGCTCTGCCCCGACTGTCCTTTGAGGGCTGTATGTCCCTCAAAAACTTCCTGAATGCCCCCAGCTGAGCTGGTCCTTAGCCCTTTCAAACCTGCCCGCTTTGAACCACCCGCCCAATGCCCGCATCAGGTGCGGCCATCTTGCGGGAGGCGAGTGAGGGCGAAACCAGCGGGCCTTAACCACCAAGCTTGCCCGGCCTTCGTCCCAGGCATGGCTTGTTAAGAGGCGGAAGAAGGCAGGAAAGTTGAACCAGGCCGATCAGAAGCCTCCGTCATTGAGATTGAAAGGATTTCGGCTTGACAGAAAACCAGCCCGGCCCGAGCGTGCGAAAAAGCTATTGTGGAGGTTTCTTTGCGCACCCTCATCAATGTCCCTTTCAGTAAGGACCTGATCGAAGCTACTTTAGGGCAGGTCACCGACGGCTGCATCCTGGTTTTTCCCACCCGCATCTCCGCATCCAAAGCCCGGAGGCGCTTCCTGGAAGGCTGGGCCTTACAGGATTGCGATTTTGTGGCCATGGAGGACTTCAAAGCCGCTCTGCTGCTGCCCCCGCTGCCGCGGATTAGTGATGACAAACGCCTGCTCTGCCTCTACCAGGCGCTGTCGGAGGAGGATCGCGCCTACTTCCACATCAACGGCTATTTCGACATCGTGGAGTGGGGAGGGAGTTTCTTCCAGTTTTTCGAGGAGCTGTGTGACGAAAGGGTGGACAGCCAAATCCTGCAGGACCTTCCCGGCCGTGCCCAGATGACGCTGCTGAACTGGCAGGAAGACTATCTGAACCGAGTTCTGGAGATTCGCGGTCGCTACCGGAACATATTGGAAGAATTGGACTTCAGCGATCCCATCTTCAGTTGGGAAGCTGCCGGCGTCCAGGTTCCTTATTCCGGCAGGAAAGTGGTTTTTGTGAACCAATATTATTACAGCGGGCTGGAAAAGGCGCTGCTGGACGCTTTGGAGCAAGCGGGAAACGAGGTTGTCGCGCTGGTTCAGTCCCAGGAGGAAAAAACCCGTGACCTGGAGCCGCCCCGAATCGAATTGGCCGGCTTGAAGGGGGGGGATTACAACATCCGCCATCTGGAAATCGTTGAATGCGAAAACGCCGAACAGATGGTTCTGGCCTTCCTCGCCAACCATGGCCAGGCCTGCGGGGAAGATGGTGAGGCGGTGATTGTGGACAGCCACTTCAGCCAAGCCCACTATCGTGACCTTTTCGATCCCGCCCGCTTTTCGTGTCCGCGCTCCGAAAGCATTGTTGGCAGCGGCATCTATCAGTTGCTGCTCGTTTTCCAAAAGCACCTGGAGGCGATGGAGGCCACTCTGGAAGGCGCTTTCCTGCCGCTGCGGCTCATTCTGGACGCCTGCGCGCAAGAGTCTTTTCTGCGCTATCACGGTCTGGCGGTTAAAGATAAGGCACCGCTTCTTGAAGAGCTGAGATACATGCTGCAAAAGGATATCCTCTATGTGGACAGGGACTTGCAGCTTTTGGACAAACTGCACCGCGAGCAAGGCTTTCCATATCTGGGAAACATCCTGCCGAAACATTTCGCCCTGCTTGGCCAACTGAGCTTGATAAGCAGGCCGCAAGACTTTATCGGCCTGGTTGACGCTCCCAATGGGCTGCGGATAAAAGACCTATGCCGTGAAGAAGAACTGCTGCACAGCGACATCATGGATGTTTTCTACGAACGCCTGGCCAACTTCGCCAGCCTGGAAACCCTGGGCGTCGTGAATGATTGGAAGGGACTTTTCGGCTGTGAGGGAGCGAGTTTGGCCGCGGCGGTTCTGCAACTGTTCCTGGAATCCCTGGGCAGCGGCAAATTCAGCTTTCATCAGGCTTTGAAGGCTGAACCCCGGGTGGAGGTGAGCAACCTTTTGGACCTGAGAAATCTGCAGCATCACAGCGTTTACTTTTTCCACGCCATCGAAGGCGAAATACCCTCCAATCCAAGCCCGGTTTGGCTGCTTAACGAAAACCAACGTGCGCGCCTAGGCCTGAAAAGCTATCCCGACCTCCGTGAACGTGAGCGCTACTATTTTCTGCGCACCGTGCTAACCAGCCGGCGCTGCGTGATTTTCAGCTACCGGGACCAGGAAAACGACATCGAGCCTGGTAGCTTTGTCACGGAACTCGTGCAGGCCATGGCGGATGGCGCTCTGCCGGAACTGGCCAGGGATGGTATGGCTGTGAAGCCAACGCAGTTGGCGCCGCGGATTTCCAAGCTCTATCTGGCTGGCCATGAGACGGTTGCGGCCAACGCGGAGCGGCTGCCGGGGCTTGCCGACCAAGCTGTCTGCTGTGTTGCCAAGCCGTCTGGGGACTTTTTCACCCTGCCCTGTTCGCCTCCTGAGGATTTCGGCGTGGAAGGAATTGTCCGCACCAGTTATTATAGTTTGGCCATGTTCAGGAAAAACCCCTTCGCCTGGTATCTGGAGCATCTGCGCAAACTGCCGGAACTTGATTTGCGACCTGAGGAAACCCTCACCCGCAAACTCTTTGGCAGCATCATGCACTCGTTTCTCTCGGCAGTGCTTCTGCCCCTGGCCAAAGAAGACGCCGACCTGCCCCAGCTGGAACAGGCTTTTTCCGATGCTAAGGGCCTGGCGGCAACGCTAAACAGAATTCTGAACGATCCTGACCAACTCTACCTTTACAAGATACCGCAGAACTACAACCACGAATTCCTGGTCAGCATTATCTCAGACAACCTGGTCGAATCCATCCGGGTGTTCTATTTTGAGTTTTTAAAGCCCCGGCTGCTAGGCGTTTCCTTCAAGCTCATCCCGGAAGAGAAATTCATGACCAAAGAGGAAAAAGAAGGCCGCAAGCTGGTCTGTGTGAACCACGCGGGCAAAGAATACTCTATCTGGATAAGTGGAAAGGCGGATTTGAGGGTGGAATGCCCCGAACTCAACTACATCGTGGATTTCAAAACTGGCAAAGGCGACGACGAGCAGCTTATCTTCTATGAGTGGCTGTACTATCTTCTGGATGAAGCCTGGTCGGCCAAGGAACTGCAATCCCTGTTCTGGCAGGTTTTTGATCAGAAAACCGGAGGCAGGAAGATCACGGACAAACGTCGCCAGGAATGGCGCGGGGAACAGGAAGAGAACTTGAAACAGATTCTGGAACAAGGATTTACCCTCGGTAAAAAAGCCGGGGACCGGGTGAAACTGGCCTCGGTGACCCGCGCCGACCTCTTCCGGGCGGACAAAGGAGCTGAAGAATGAGCCGGTTTTCCAGCAAGATCATCACCGCCAGCGCCGGCACGGGAAAAACCTATCGCCTTGCCCTGGAATACATTCGCATCATTCTGGATTTTTACGGAAAACACCAGGATTTCAGCCTGGACAACATCCTGGTGCTTACCTTCACCAAAAAGGCCACCGCGGAAATCCGTGAAAGGATAAACTCCCATCTGGAATTGCTTTGCAACGACAAACCCGCCACCGAAGAGATCGCCAAAGACCGGAGCGGTTTGCTGGACAGCCTTTGGCCGGAACGCGAGGACGCAGAACTGACCGATCAGGACCTTGAATTGCTGAACCGGGCCCTGCGCGCCCTTTCCTCCGACCGCAGGCAACTGCAGGTGATGACCATAGATGCCTATATCAACAGCGTGTTCCGCAATATCGTCCGTCCCTTGCGCAGCATTGAGAATTTCGAGATCGACATCAAAGCTGTGGAAAAACGACTGCCTTTCCTGCTCCAGCACCTGATGAAACCGGAATTCAAAGCCAGGCTGGACAGCCTGCTCAGCCGCAAGATAAGCCCTTCCCTGGACGAATACAAACACTTCTTCAAATCACTAATAGAACAGCGCTGGCTGCATTTCCAGATCAGGAAGGCAGAGAACAAAACTCCTGCTGAGGGCACCCTGTGGCGGATGTTCAGGGATGGCGGTGCCGAAGAGCCTGAACGACTCCGCAAGGCTATCAGGGAAAATCTGGAACTATTGATCACCCTTATGGCGCAGAACAGGCCGGACCTGACTCCGGAAGAGTGCGTTGTGCAAAAGTTCCGTTCCTTATTTCCCCTGTTTCCAGATAGCTATGCCGGTTTACGTGAGGCGGTTGCCAGACTGTGTGAGAGACCCGACGGCTATCTGAGGTTGTTTCAGAACTGCCCCGAGGGCAAGATCGCCAGCATGAGCAAATTCATGCGCAAGGACTTGACGGGGGTAAAACAAACCTTTCTGGATTTGCAGGCCCAGCTTAATGAAGACTTGGCCGACTTGTTGCTCCACACCCACTTTTTGCCTGAGCAGGAAGAGATTCTTTCGGTCTGGTCGGCCATTCTGGCTGAATACGACAAATTGATCTACCGCTACAAAAACATGACCTACGACGACATTTCCTGGTTCACCCTGGAAGCCCTGTTCAGCACCGACCCGCCCCAGTTCGACATGCAGGTGGAAGCCGTGGCCACCGAGTTTTACCAGTTCCTGGCCCACCGCAGCCGCTTCATCCTGATCGACGAATTTCAGGATACTTCGCTGATCCAGTTTGCCATCCTCAAGCCGATCATCGAAGAAATCACCAGCGGCGAGGGCACCAAGGATTTCGGTGGCATGATCGTGGTGGGCGATGAAAAGCAGTCCATCTTTGGCTGGCGGGGCGGCGAACGCGAACTTTTGCTCAACCTGCGTTCCATCTTTGGCGCGCTGAGAAACCTGAACCAAGAATCCCTGGGTACATCCTACCGCAGTAGCGAGAAAATGATATCCTTTGTCAATCGGGTGTTCAAGTCGTCCCTGATCAGCAACCGCCTGCAAGAGTTTGGCTTACAATGGCCTTACCAACCGCTTAAACAGGGCATGAAGGATCTCGATCCCCAAACCTGCATCGAGTTTCGCGCCGCCTGCTGTTCCAAAGGTGAGGCTTGGAAAAGCCTTGACGCCGTTTACCGCGATTTCGTGTGGGATTTCATCAAACCGCATGACCCAAAAAACAGTCAGGAAAGCATGGCTGTGATCTGCCGCACCGGTAAAGAATTGGAAGCCATCCAGTCTTTGCTCGACGCCGCTGGAATCGGCAGCATCTATCAGCCTTCCAGTGCCTTGCCCAATCACGCCTGGGTTTCACCGCTCATTGCCTGGCTGCGCTGGCTGGCCTGGCGTGACTGGCTGGATTTTCTGGAGGTGCTGCGCTCGAATTACATTATGCTCGAAGCAACTGAGCTCAAGAAAATCGCGGACGAAATTGCCGCCGCCCGTGAAGCTTCTCGAGAACCTGACTTTTCTGTCTGTCCTCTCGCGCGCGAGCTTTACAAACTTAGCCAAACGCAGACTGGATCGATCTCCGAAGCCTGCCGGGCGCTCACAGACCTCTGTCTGCCGACCCATAAAGGCGCCGCGGCTGAGGAAGACAACCCCCAGGCCTTTGAGCGCGATTATCTGAACATTCATGCCTTCCTCAACCTCGTGCGCGACTTTGAATTAGCCCCCGCGCAGAAAGATGTGAGCATCCCCGCGTTCCTGGATTATCTGGAGGACAATGAAGGCCAGGACAGCCTCAAGCAGGTCTCTGTGGAGGGCGGAGGTTCATTGCAACTGCTAACCGTCCACAAATCCAAAGGCTTGCAATTCGACCGGGTGTTTCTTTTCTACAATCTCAGTTCCCGGGGCGGAAGCGATCATGACAAGCTCAAGGCCTACACCAGTTTCGAAGGGGCGGATTTCCAGGACCTTAGGGACTTTGGGCTCACCTACCACTATGCTGATGTGATCAAGGCTTCCAGCCACAAAGCCCTGGCTGAGAACAGCGAACATCGCGAAATGCTGGAGGAAATGAACAACCTCTATGTGGCTTTCACCCGCGCCAAAACCGCACTGCATCTCTGTTTTGCCTTTCAGGGCAAGGATGGCTGGGATAAGTATGTGGAGGATAGAAAAACCGGAAAACTGAATCTTCCCGTGCTGGTGGCGGCCGCCGCGGAGGAATTCTTCAAGGATGAAACCGTGGTCCCAAAGGAAAATGGGACCTATGTTTGGCCGGCCACTCCTATTCAACCCAAAAAAGGGGAAAGCAGGGAACCAAAGGCCGAAGGAGTCACCGTGGAAGCGCTGACCCGTGTTTTGCCAATTCGTGAAACCGACCGCTTTGCCGGCCTTCAGCGCAACGAGATCGACGAGCATAAAAACTGGAAAAAGATTTGGCTGGAAGACCGCAAGAACCTTTTCGGCGACCTCGCCCACCACTATCTCAGCTTTGTGAAGCAGGACCAGCCCGCTGAGCATAAATACGCCGGCAAACAGTGCCTGGCGCGCTTCGGTTCGCTACTCACCAGAGAAACCATCCAGACCCGGATAGAGATCCTGCGCTCAAACCTGCCCACCAAGCAGGTGTTCCCTTCCGGCTACGACAAGGTTTTCACCGAGTTCTCGCTCTGGCACAGGGGCAGAGAACTCCGGATCGACCGCCTCTTGCTGGATACGGCGAATAAACGCGCCCTGATCCTGGATTACAAGACCGGCACCGGCAGGGAGGAAGGCCAGTTGGAAAGATACAAACAAGCCTTGCTGGCGCTTCCGGTGATCAGGGACAACGGCTATCAGGTGGAAACGGATTTTATCGACTTGAAAATCTGAGGACAAATCCCCTGCCAAGAAAGCGTATCCCATACCGGTGAAAGAGGTACGCTATGATATTGTCAAACCCTGCCATATCTGACAATTTTTCAAGGAATTGAGCAAATCATGATGGCTGCTTCCACCCATAGTGGGTAACAAAACAGCGCGACTCTCTGATTGCAGAATGCTATTTCAGGTCCAGAATCTTGTGTAGTTGCGGTTGCAGTTTTGCCGTCACGCCATCCCGCAGCATCCATCGGGCTAGTGTTTCCGGCTTCAGAACGGAGGTGACGGGCGAAAAGTGGATGGTTCTGTCCTGCAGGGTATTAGCTGCTATGAAATCCAGGGCAAAGCGGTAATCCCAGGGGCTGGTCAGCACGAACTTCAGTTCATCGCGGGGTTTGAGCCGTTTCAGGTTCCATTTCATGAAGGAATCGCCACAGCCGCTGCCAGGGCATTTGACGTCGATAATCCGGATCACCTCATCCGGCATGTCCTCCAGCCAGAGTGAGCCGTTGGTCTCCAGCAGGCAGGCATAGCCTTCTTTGCAGAGGTCCCGCAACAGGGAGTAAGTATCTTCCTGCCAAAGCGGTTCGCCTCCGGTGACTTCCACCAGCCGGGTGGGGAATTTTCGGACCTCGCAAAGTATTTCCCCAATCTCCATCTCTTTGCCCGGGACCCAGGCGTATTGGGTGTCGCAGTATGAACAGCGCAGATTGCAGCCGCTGAGGCGCACAAAAATGCAGGGACGGCCAGCGAAGTTGGATTCGCCCTGCAGGCTGTAAAAAATCTCGCAGACGGACAGGCTCACGGCTTCGAGCGCGCTGGCTAAGGTCTATCCGCGCAGTTCCTTAACCTTTTTGGTGAGGGCGGGCAGCACTTCAAAAAGGTCGCCCACGATGCCCAGGTCCGCCACCTTGAAAATGGGAGCGTCGGGGTCCTTATTGATGGCGATGATGTAGTCGGCGGAGGACATTCCGGCCAGGTGCTGAATGGCCCCGGATATTCCGCATGCGATGTAAACAGTTGGCTTCACGGTCTTTCCGGTTTGCCCCACCTGATGGGAATAGGGAATCCACTCGGCGTCAACCGCGGCGCGTGAAGCCCCCACAGCTCCATCCAGGGCGGCAGCCAGTTCTTCCAGCAGGGCAAAGTTTTTGGCGTCTTTGAGTCCGCGTCCGCCGGAGACGATGATGTTGGCTTCCGTAATGTTCACCAGCGTCGAGGCTTCCGGCTCAAAACCCAGCCAGGAGCTGTCTTCCTCGTCCAGTTCAAAGGCCACCTGTTCCTGGATAACGATTCCCGAGCGATTGTCGTCGCGGGGGAGGGCGTTCATCACTTTATGGCGCACGGTGGCCATTTGGGGTCGGTGATTGGAGGTGACGATGGTAGCCATGATGTTGCCTCCGAAGGCAGGCCTGGTTTGGAGCAGGTTTCCAGTTTCGGAGTCGTATTCCAGGCCGGTGCAGTCGGCGGTGAGGCCTGTATGCAGTTGGATAGCCACCCGCGGAATGAATGACCTGCCGGTAACTGTGGCGCCGGCGAGGATCACGGCGGGCTTGTGTTTGCGGGCCAGTTCAGTGAGCGCTTTGGCATAGCGGATGTCGCGGAAGTTCTTCAGTTCGGGATCGTCCACCACGATAACCTTGTCCGCTCCAAAGGCGATCAGCTCTTCGGCGAGGCCCTCGACCTCAAATCCCAGCAGCACCGCGCTGAGCTCGGCTTCCATCTGGTCAGCCAGGTCGCGGCCTTTGCCCAGCAGTTCAAAAACCACGGGCGCGATGGCCCCGTCCTTTTGCTCGGCGAAAATCCAGATGCCCTGGTGTTCATGGATGTCAGCCTGGACTTCGCCTTTTTTGCGGATCACGATGGCTTTGAAAGGGCAGGTCTGGACGCAGGCGCCGCAGAGGGTGCATTTGTCTGTGTCGATGGCTGCCAGCTTGTTCTCTATCCTGATGGCGTCATAGGCGCAGGCTTTTACGCAAGCTCCACAGCCCACGCAACTTTGGTCTATTACTTCAATCATCTTCAATCTCCTAAGTGTCTATGGGTTTTGGACGCAGTATTTCTGTCAAGGCGATTTTTGCCTGCCAGATAGAAAACAAGCGTCCCTGAACCTTCCCTTCTTTACACCCTCAATGAAAACTTCAGGCTCCCTTTCAAACTGAGTAGGTAGCCCGGAGGGTGGCAGAATGATAACGACGGAGCGTAAGCCCCTCGCACACTGGATTCCGGGTCAGGCCCGGAATGACGTGAGTTTGGGAGTTTCGGCACTTCAGCAAGCGCCGCTATATTTGTACAGCCGGTCGCTGTATCGCCATTTTCCTTTTCTCAAAGCTTGGATATCGAACATACGTCATCC